>NZ_CP037421.1:839700-979097 GCF_007748155.1 Gimesia panareensis | reverse complement strand
TAATTAGCAATCAAACCTCCGAGAATTCCAATAACAAGGGGATGATTATCACAATTTTCCTGGAGATAATTCCGGATGGTGGTACTGTTACCTTTGATTTCGCAGGAACGTAGCAGTTTCTCAGCATCGGGAGGGCGCAGGCCAGGAAGGTTGATCCGCTTAGCGCCGCTGATAGGTTGTCCAGATGGATTCAACAGAATACGCGGAGTGAGTCGCGAACTGATCAGGATCTTAGACGGAGCACATGCAGCGAAGGCGCGGAGCAAGTCGTTATCTTCATCGCGAATGGCATCGCAAGGATTGCGGTTAAGCATCCTATCGGTGGGCGTGTCGATTTCTTCGTCGGATATTTCCGCGGCGTCAATTCGATGGTAGGCAACGAGCACCCGCTCAAGACCATCGAGGATCAACAGCCAGGGATGCGAGTGAAGCTCGCCAATGAGTTCGTCTTTCATCTCAGCGGTCTTGCGTTGCTTGAATTCATCAAGAGGATGACCGGTCATATAAGCAAGGGCGTGCTGACAAAAATCCTGCATATAGGCACCGCGTTCATAGAACGAATACCAGAATCTACCAGCCCAATCGGTACGATTAGTAGTTGCATGTCGCGTGGTCCATTCCCAGGTGAGCATACTCTTACCCGTACCACCGATTGCTTCAAAGAGGAGCAGGTTCGTAGGGTCGGCACGATTTGCCCAGTCGCTGAGTGTGTCAAGTTCCGCCTGGCGTCCGACAAACTTGTGAGAACCGATATAATCAGGTTCGGCATAGAAAGCCGGAGCAGCAGGTATGACAGATTTCTTTTCCGTGGAGATCGGTAAAGTTTCTTCCTCGACTTCGCCATTCGACGAGTTGAAATATTCTTTCAGTTCCGACAGCGACGTGCTGATTTTTTTTTCAAAGTCTTCGAGGCTCTCGAAGACTGCATAGACCCGTTGAACTGCAGAATCAGAGGAAATTAGTTTGGCCCGCTCCCGAAAGTCACTCAGTTTTTTTAGCTTCGTGGAATCCTGCTCAAAATCTCTCTTTGTTCCCGGATGATCATCCCCCATGATAAACAGAAGGATCGGACGTCCCAAACGCTGAGCTTCATTGAACTCCAGTTCGGTGATCGAAAGCTGGTTGGGATTCCGCTCTGGGCATTCGGGGGTTTGACCATATTTATGACTGATTACGCCAATGTAGGCCGCACTGTTCTGAACCATCTGAAGTGAAGAATCAAGTACATCGATCAGTTTTGCAGAGTCATTTTCCATCACATTCGGATGTAGTTTGTGGTTCGAAATGGCTTTGATAAGACTTGCTCTATGTTCCTCCAGATCGGTAAAAGTACTGGAAACCATTACCTGTGGGATGCTTCGTGGCTGAGGAGATGAGTGATCTGACATGGTGTTCAATCAGATGGATTGGATAATGGACTACATTCACGAACATATATTTTTGTATCGTAAACAGCACCTGTTGGATATTCAATAATAAATATTTGTTTAAAAGGATCTGATAAAGGGAAAAGACGGTCCTTGTGACTTAACATCAAGCCAACAGAGCCACCAGCCGCTGGCAGGGACGGGGTATTAGAGAAGTTATTTTCCCAAAAGCACATCTATCAGGGCTTTGATCTTCGTTCTAACAGTAATCCCTGATAACCCGCGGGGATCAGGAGTTGGCTGTTCCAGAAGCGGCAGGCGCCGGGGTGGCCTTTGAGATCGTATTCGCGGATCGGTTTGGGGTGCTGGAGGTCGGTGATGTCGTAGAGTTCTACACGTTGATCGGGGCGGCGGGAGAGGGCCAGTTGTTTGCCGTCGGTGCTGGGGCGGCCGCGGAGACGATGGCCGGGGACTGTGCTGGCGGGCAGCTGACTGACTTCGCGCTGGTCGCCGGGGTCGAGCAGTTGCAGCTTGCCGTGTTTGACGAGCAGCAGTTTGTCGCCCAGCAGACAGACGCCGTCGGTAAAACTGTAACGCCGCTCGTCGGGCGTGTTACCCCGGTAAACGGGTTTCTCGCCGGAGACGTCGTACCAGGCCGGTCCGCTGCGGTGCCAGTAGGCGACCAGGTAACGGCCCCCCAGCAGTTCGGGGACCAGCTGATCGCCGTAAAACAGGCCGACCTGGGAATCTTTCAAGACCACCTTAGGGTGGGCGGGATCCTGGAGGTCGGCGATCTCCACGGCGGAGCTGCCCCAGTGATATAAGGCGAACCGCCCGGGGGCGGGACAGGCGACCTGTTTCACATTGCGGTTCTTCAATTTGAGGCGACCGATTTCGGTCAGCTTCCATTCGGGGCCGATGTCGTAGATGGCGAGGCCGGCGTCATTCTCGGCGGCGTAGAGTCGCGAACCGGAGACGGCCAGGTGCATGACTTCGCCTTTACCCGGGGTCACGCTGACCGGCTCCAGGGTTTTGCCCAGCTGCACCGCATGAATACCGGCACTGCCGCAGGCGGCCCAAGCGATGTCGCCCACGACAGTGGCAGAGCGGACCTGACCGCCGGGCTGGTAGGTGAGGAAACGGGGATCGCCGGCCTGGTCTGAAGCGGCTTTCAGTTCGGGTGCCCGGTCCTGTTCGCGGACAACCGGACTGGCGAGGCCGGGCGCGGGGACGACGTAGAGCCCGGTGAAGATGCCGGCGGCGTAGATCACTCCCTGGCCGAGGGCGATGCCGCCGACGGGGTCGGGGGTGCTGTCACTCTTTGACCTGGGCGGCAGGACGGCGTGGGCGACGATCCGCGGTTGCTTGATGTCGTGAATGTTGACGACGAAGAGCCCGTTCCAGGTGTCGGCGACGACACAGTGATCGCCGGCGACGCGGGCGGTCCACATGTCGTTTGTGATGTGATAGGAGGCCGGGAACTTGACGCGGGAGACGAAGGTCGGCTTTTCGGGATCGGCGACATTGAAGATTTCGAGTCCGTGCCCTTTGCCGTCATCGCGGCTCGCCCGCGAATGGTGTCCGGTGGCGGCGAAGCAATAGTTGCCGCGGAGGCAGCCGCCGTCACCAAAACCGTCGAGGGGGGCTTCGCTGATGATCGTGGGCTGGCGCGGGTTGCGGACGTCGGCGATGACGAGTTTCCGGGGCGCCCAGTCGCCGATATAGAGCAGGCCGTCGCGGGACCAACAGGACTGGGCTTCGCCCGTTTTCAGCATGCTGACATGTTGCGGGGCGCGGGGGTTGGAGACGTCGATGATCTCGACGCCGTACTGCCGCGTGGCGACGAAGGCCAGGGAGCCGGAGACACAGATGCCGGTGGCCATTTCGACGGTGTCGTAGTGGCTCAGCAGTTGTGGTTGGTTCGCATCGGAGATATCGACGAGCCAGAGTCCATCCTGGCGGGCGGTGATATAGGCGATGTTGTCTTTAATAAAGAGCTGGCGGGTATTGCCCAGGCCGGAGAGTTCGCCGAGCGGAACCGGTTTTTCCGGCTGAGTGATGTCGAGCACGTGGAACTTGCCGCGACCGGTGGCATAGAGGCGGTTGCCGGCCACGGCGACGGCCTGGCAGGCGTCGATGCCGTTGACTTTCTGGGGAGTCAGGGCGGAGCCGTAGGTGTCTGCTGGGGGTGCCGCGGGGAGGGAGTTGGGGGCGGTGATGACCAGGAGGCAACAGAGGAGTGCGAATTTCAGGAGGGATGTGTTCATGGGAGCGTGCTTTGCATTTTTTGTGATGGAGGATGGTTTATGAATTTGATTATGTGGGGCCGGGGGTGTGATGTCAATTTGTTTGGGGCGTTGCGTTCACTGAGCACTGTCGGGCAAGCCGACAGATGGCCCCCGGAGTTTCTTAATTCGAACGGTCCCTACCTAAGTCGTTTCAACCGGGGCTAACGCCCTGCGGCTAATTTTCTTTTCTGTTGTTGAAGTCCTGATAACAAGAGTAACAGCATACCATCGGACAGGTTGAATACTTAAACAACTAACGCGATAGACCTCATAATCTCTTGGCACTGTTGGGCGAGCCGACAGCTGGCACCCGGGACTTTGTCTGGGAGGGTGGGAATGTTTGATCTGGATTGGGATTCCAGAGGCGGGTGGTCACATGGGACCACCCCTATATGACTTCTGGCTGAGGGTGGTTTTTTGCAGTGGGACCCGCCCACTGTGACACCTGGCGAAATGGCGGTGATCGAACTCAATAGGAAGATTGAGTTTTGATGCCAGCGACATTTTTCGAATCATCATTGTGTGCGGAAAACCCTACTGCTTGATTTTCACGATTCGTAATTCTAATTCGATCTACTTCCTGACCAGAAACGGGGTCGAGAAGAATCCATTGAAAGTCAACCGTGCAGTCTGTTCCCCGATTTCTCAAAAAGAGATCCTTCATTTTGGGGGTTTTCGCCATTCTGAAAGATTCATCAAAGCGGCGCTTAATATCATCGTCTTCCTCTTGTTTGGGATGTGTAGAGACGAGAATCAATGGGGCCGACAAATCTAAATCTTGAAGCGACAAGACATCGAATCGATGAGCTCCTGTAAATCCCACTTTAGATGCACTGGCAAGAATGAAACGTTTTTTAGTTTTGACCTGCATCAGCAATTGTTTGAAAGCGCGTTCCTGGATACCCGCGTGATACCCAAACAGAAGACCTTCATTGGGATCAAATCGAATCCCGCTTGTTCCCAGGACGATTACTGATGGCTCAAAATTTGCCGGTTTAAGTAGATTTTCTGCAATGTCTCCGAAGAACGCCTGATGAGCCGAATCCAGTTTTGTCCCCAGAATATGAACGTCAGTCGCAGAGATTGAGGGAGATTGCCTACTGCTGACTTCCCAGTCACGTAAGATTTGAAAACTGTTGGTGTATACGTCAAGGAGCGTTGAAGACCGTTTGATCGATTCCTTCAATTGCTGCCAGACTGCCATACAGGATGACCCGGCATCGAGGACGACACCTTCACCATCCCTGAGCCCAGCATCTTTGACAACACGGGATGAGATAAATTCCTTTTCTTCACTTTCAAAACGCTCCTGCCTCAACGCAAATTGCCAAACTGATTTCTTTTCCTCTGCCCTATATTCTACGACTTCATGCTCATTGTTTGCTGTTACCTCATTAGACTCATGATTGTTATCCATCATCAATTTGTCCTCGATTGAATTTGTCGTACATTGAGAAGGGCAAAAAGAACTAATCGCCGACTTCAATGCCTGTACTTCAAGCAGGCATTCGTGACATTCCTTTAAATGGTCTGGTTTACTGCTAGAGCTCATCGCTATAGCAACAACATCCGCAGCAGGTAAATGGTTAGGCATTCGATTCATCCTTTCTCATCCGTGAAGAGCGTTCAATCTCAACAAACGAACTCAATTTAGAAAACAATTTTTTCGAGCGGTCTGAAAAAGTTGAATAAGGGATTCCATTTTTAGCAGCTAGCTGCTTCATGTCCGTCAGAGGGTAGTCGGAGTTTTTCAAGATACACAATATTTCCAGGAGCTCTGGAGGTAACTTCGCTATCTGGTTGATAAATCGTTCCTTTAACTCCTGCGCATATGCAACCTCAGACGGGTCGAGGGTTGATCCATCAGCCAGAGAAGAGGCAGCTTCGAGTCTGACTTTTGTTTTCCCTCGGTCAGTTCTATGTAATGAACGATCAATCCCACGATTGACAGCGCGAGTCAGAACTTCATTAATCATTGATTCCCCTTGACTACAGAGCCAAGAGATACATGATGGGTAATCGTAATCCTGCGCGTCTTGGGATTTGTCATTAACGACTTCGCATAACGCGATGACGGCCTCGTTCACAGCAGTCTCGATACCAGACTGCCGCGTAGAGCCTGATTTCCAATATCCTCTTTTATTGGCAATAGAGTCAAATCGGTCATTGACGCGATTTTCTATTTCAGTTTTGATCGTAACCTGCTCTTTTTGTGCCGTCATAAAAAACTCCATTTGTTCTGGCGCTGGGAGTCGACTAGCCATCAGGAAACTATCTCCTGCAGACAACTGCACACTGTTCTCTCCTATATAGAGTGGGCCTGATAGCGTCTGAAATTCATCAGAAAAATGAGATTTTTGTTATTTTTCGAAAGTTTATTTTCCATTCATCATTTCTTTGTTTTTTCGGAGCCGGAAAACCCTACATTGATGTAGCGAATTTCAATCGAGTTAACTTCAGCTTAACGGAGAATCGTGATATGCACATCAATTCTGAAATCATGGCCAAGATACTGGATGAACTAGACTTAGCTCACAAAAATGAATGCCTGGCTCTCTCAACTTCCGATGAGCAAACCAAAGCACTGTGTCAGAAATATGCACGAGACCACCGTAACCGAGCCAGCCTTTTAGTAGGCTTACAAGAAAGAAGCGAATAGCTGCTTTCAACTCTGATGACTGTGACAGGCCACCGTTTCTGTAACAGTCGTTGTGAAATCTTTAGGGTATCACAGAGACGAAAGGTGTCAGGTCCACTTCAATTACGGACCGGGCACCTTTTCCATTTCTACGCCTGCTCATCCCCCCACATACCAATCTTCATCTCAGCGTGGCAGTCGCAATCGGTTAGAATGGCTGGTTTTGTGGTGGGGGGTGTTGTTACCGGCGGGCGGACACATGGGTCTGCGGTATATGGTTCACTTATCACTGTTGGGCAAGCCAACAGTTGCACCCGGCGTTCGGTTTTTATTCGCAGTTTTTCATGTTGGTACTGCATTGTTGGCGTGCTGATGATGTCCGGTTTTCGGCCTGGCTGCTTCTGCGGGAACTCGTGATAAAACGTGACTTTTTTGGCAATCTGTGGTTTTTATGCGGTTAAAAGCGGTAAAAGTTGACCAAAAACGGAGTGCATTGATGAGCAGTTGTTTTTCAAATCGTGCTGAAACCAGAGGGTTTTATAGTGTGTTTGTGGCATCGGTTTTGAATGTTCCGGTGAAAAAGTAGTGTTTACTCGCGCGCGCGACGCATAACCAGGCATTCTGGTCAGAAGCAGGTGCGAATCCAGTCCAGTTTATTCAGTCGTCAGGGAGGATCTGTGAGGTGGGAATTGTTCACTCTGGAAGCACTGTCGGGCCAGCCGACAGTGGCACCCGATCGCTCAATTGGGTAGGGACGAGTTATCAGTGAAAATTAGAAAGGTTCATAAAAGTGACTTAGTTTTGTGAGTGCGTTGTCCAGGGCGCGTTGTTCGCTGTCGAAGAATTCTTCTTCCGTCTCTACCTGTTCCTCGACGGAGCGGATCATCTCGGTGGCAGTCATGTTGGCCGAGAGGACGTGCACATCGCAATAAAATGATCGTTCGACTGTGGCAAAGTATTGTGAGGTCCCCTGCTGTTTCCAGATTTCGATGCGGAACCGGTATTCATAATCGAGGTTATCGATGGGGTGCATGCGGGGGGTACTTACCGTTTGAGTGAGGAGGTTTAATTTCATTGATGCGTTCCTGTTTTTTCGGTATGCCAACAGGGCTACCCGGGACTTTGTCTGGAGGTTGAGATAATCAAGGGAGCGTTCGAATGAGTGCTCTGTCGGTTTCCTGTTCGCTGCGCTCACCCCGAATTACATTCGGGGTTACCCGGTTGACGTGGGAGAGTCGGATCGGATCGGCACTGTCGGGCGAGCCGACAGATGGCACACGGGGCGCTGGTCTGGTTAGGAGAGATTTAATGACTCACTGCGCGAAAACAGGGAGCACGACATTCGCACTCCCTGTTTTACTTGAGCAGATCTAACCGAAGCTCTGTTCTGGTATCAGTCTCCGAAGGCGCCGTCGAAGGCGATGTCGGAGGGGGCGAAGTCGACGTTCTTGGTGAACTGGCAGGCTTCGCGGGCACCCATTTCGCGGTTCATGCCCATGTCTTCCCATTCGATGGAGAGGGGGCCGGCGTAACCGATGTCGTTGAGGGCGCGGATGATTTCTTCGAAGCGGACGCCACCACGGCCGACGCTGCGGAAGTCCCAGCCGCGACGCTGATCGCCGAACGGGAGGTGACTGGTCAGGATGCCGGTGCGACCGTTGAGGGTGACCGAGGCGTCTTTCATGTGAGCATGATAGATGCGATCGGGGAAGTAACGGATGAACTCAACCGGATCGACGCCCTGCCAGATGAGGTGGCTGGGGTCGAAGTTGAAGCCGAACTCTTCGCGGTTGTCGAGGGCCTTGAGTGCGGCTTCGGCAGAGTAGATGTCGAAGGCGATTTCCGTGGGATGGACTTCGAGCGCGAACTTGATGCCGCACTCCTGGAAGACGTCGAGAATCGGGTTCCAGCGGTCCGCGAGGAGCTGGTAACCGGCGTCGATCATTTCCCGTGGTGTGGGCGGGAAGTCGTAGAGCAGGTGCCAGATGCTGGAACCGGTGAAGCCGTTGACTACGCTGACGCCGAGCTTCTGTGCGGCGCGGGCGGTGTTCTTCATTTCCTCGATGGCCCGTTCGTTGACGCCGGCGGGATCGCCGTCACCCCAGACGTATTCGGGGAGGATAGCCTGGTGCCGCTGATCGATATTATCGAGGACGGCCTGTCCGACGAGGTGGTTGGAGATCGAGAAGAGCTGCAGGTCGTATTTTTCGAGCAGTTCCCGTTTGCGGTTGCAGTAGGTATCGTCGGAGAGTGCTTTGTCGACTTCGAAATGGTCTCCCCAGCAGGCCAGTTCCAGGCCGTCATAGCCGAAATCCTGGGCTTTTTTACACATCTCTTCCAGGGGGAGGTCAGCCCATTGTCCGGTGAATAATGTTACAGGGCGAGCCATAAGAAGATCCTTTCAAAATGTCACAGCTGGAAATGGATAAATCGCTCTTCACACTAGACCAGTGGGGTCAGAAAGTCAAACGAATGAGCACTTGTCGGAAAGAGGGGGTAAAAAAAGGGGATGGCAGACTCCAATCAGGTAAGGAAATTGATTATTATCGGGGCCACTTCTAGGCCAATTAACACAAGCTTACTTAGAAATTCGCCGCCCCGTGGGTGGTGTGACACCTCGAACACGAAGGTTCCATTATGTCAGAACAGAGTCCCCCGCTGGTGGGCGTGATCATGGGCAGTCAATCCGACTGGGATACGATGAAGGAAGGGGCCGCGCTGCTGGAGCAGTTCGGCGTGGCGCATGAGTGCCGCGTGGTCTCGGCTCATCGGACCCCTGACTGGATGAACGAATACGCCAAGACCGCGGAGGAGCGGGGGATCGAAGTGATCATCGCGGGTGCCGGGGGTGCAGCGCATCTGCCGGGGATGGTTGCGGCGCAGACCGTCCTGCCCGTACTGGGCGTGCCGGTGAAGAGCCGGGCCCTGCAGGGTCTGGATTCGCTGCTGTCGATTGTCCAGATGCCGGGAGGCGTGCCGGTGGGGACGCTGGCAATTGGAGAATCGGGGGCGAAGAACGCGGCGCTTTTGGCGATACGGATCCTGGGTAACTCGCGGCCTGAACTGCGGGAGAAGATGAAGGAATTCTGTCAGAATCAGACCGACAGCGTACTGGAAAATTCAGAACTATGAGTGAGCTGATTCCCCCCGGAGCGACCCTGGGTATGCTGGGCAGCGGCCAGTTGGGCCGGATGTTCGCCATCGAAGCCCGCCGACTGGGTTATAACGTGCACGTCTTTTCTCCCGAGCGTCTGACCCCGACCGGCCAGGTAGCCGACAAGGAAGTGGTCGCCGAGTATGACGATCTGGACGCGGTCGCGGAGTTCGCGAAGAACGTGGATGTGATCTCGTTTGAATTCGAGAACGTGCTGTCGGTGACGACCGATGCCGCTTCGCAATATGCGCCGGTGCGTCCTGGCGCGCATGTACTACATGTGGCCCAGAACCGAATCCGGGAAAAGTCGGACCTGCGGGACGCGGGGATTCCGGTGACGCCATTCAAGGTGGTGAAGTCGGTGGAGGAACTGAAAGCCGCGATTGACGAACTGGGATGCCCGGCGGTGCTGAAGTCGGCGACGTCGGGATACGACGGCAAGGGGCAGGTGAAGATCGACGCGCCCGAAGAAGCAGAGTCGGCGTGGAAGGAAGTGGGTGCGGACGAGACGATTCTGGAAGCGTTCATCGATTACACGTGCGAGCTGTCGGTGGTGGGCGTACGGGGACTGGACGGCGAGTTCGCCTGGTATGGTCCGATGAAGAATGATCACGCGAACCATATTCTGGATATTTCGGTGTTTCCCTCCGGGCAGAGTGAGAAGGTTAACAAAGAAGCGGTTGAGATCACGCGGGCCGTATTTGAGCGGCTGGATGTGGTGGGCGTACTGTGCGTCGAGTTCTTTCTGACCGCAGACGAGCGGTTGATGATCAACGAGATTGCACCGCGGCCGCACAACTCGGGACACCTGACGATTGACGGGCACGTGTCGTGTCAGTTCGAGCAGCAGGTGCGGGCGATCTGCGGATTGCCGCTGGGTTCGACCCAATCACTGGGACCGGCGGCGATGGCAAACCTGCTGGGCGATCACTGGGAGCCGGGTCCGCCCGACTGGAGTGCGCTGAAGCAGTTCCCCGATGTGAAAGTGCATCTGTACGGCAAACGGGAATCGCGGATTGGTCGCAAGATGGGACACCTGACGGTGCTGGGCGAGACGCCCGAGGCAGCCGTCGAACGGGTGAAGCAGGCACGGGCCGCGATCTTTCACGGTTAGGTAGCGTTTCTTAATTCGGATGGTCTATACCAAAGTCGTTTCAACCGGGGCTAACGCCCAATGGCACTTACCTTAGAAATAACCGTCAAAAAAGCCGCGACTGGCATGGTATTTGCGCACAACTTATAACTTCTTTAGAAAGGAGTCATATTGGCATGTGTGCAAAACGAACGATCCCCGCTGATCCCCAACTCGATCAGGAATTCGACAAAGCCTTCGAACAGATTCAGGAACTGGTCGACCTGAGCCAGGCCGACGCGTTATTTCCTACACATCCGAACGCCGTTTATACGACCAGTGTCGTCCTCTGGATGCTCGTGTATCAGCGGATGAATCCCGATGCCTCTCTGGAAGCGGCTGTCAAAAAACTACTGGATTCCAAACCAGAGCTGCTGCCCGATAATAAACGCGTCTCAGAAGGGACGCTCTCGCTTAATACAGGCGCCTACAGCCGGGCCAGAACGCGTCTGCCGTGCAGTGTTGCCGAATGGTTTGCCAGGCAGGTCAGTCAGTCCATGATTGAAGCGTCGCCGGCGTCGTTCCAAGACCGTCGCGTGTTCATGATCGACGGCACCACGATCACGCTTGCTCCAGAAGCAGAACTGCAGAAGGTTTATCCTCCCGCTTCGAATCAATACGGTGAAGGGGTCTGGCCTGTGGCTTTACTGGTGGTCGCGCATGAACTCTCCAGCGGCGCTGCCCTGGTTCCGGAAGTGGGCGCCATGTACGGTCCCGAGGCCGTGTCTGAAACAGCGCTGATCGACAACTGCCTGACGCAAATGCCCCCTGACAGTATTGTCATGGCAGATGCCGGCTATGGTATTTTCTCCGTGGCCCACAAGGTTCAGCAGGCGGACCTGTCATTCCTGTTCCGACTGTCTAAGCAGCGGTTCGATCGACTGCGCAAGACTGCAACTCTGGTTGATGAAGGCGCGAACTGGAAGACCTGGTCCTGTCAATGGCAGCCCAGTCCCAGTGAGCGCAAGAAACATCCCGATTTGCCTGCCGACGCGGTGCTGTCGGTGCAACTGCATGAATTCGAAACGGAGGAAGGGAAGCCGATATACCTGGTAACCAGTCTGGATGAATCAGTCGAGATGTTGTCCGACCTGTATGCGCGGCGGACCGATGTCGAGACCGATATTCGCAATATCAAAGTGGTCCTGGACACCGAAAACATTCGTGCGCGGAGCGTGGAGATGTTCCACAAGGAACTGCTGACTTCGATGGTATCCTATAATCTGGTGGTTCAATTCCGGCGTCAGGCGGCAGAGCTGGTGAAGGTGCCTCCCCGTCGCATGAGCTTCAAACGAACCTGGACCACGTACCGGCAGTTTCTGCTGTCGTCCATGTATACCACGGCCGCCGACTGGAGAGAACGCTATCGTTTCGCGCTGGGGATCGCCATGCAGGATAAGCTTCCCAATCGACCGGGACGTAAATATCCAAGGGAAGCGTATCGACGCCGAACTAAGTCAACTCACTTCAAAAAACGAGAGAAAGGATCAGATGCGTCAGAAAAATGAAGTAAAGTAAGTACCATTAGGCTAACGCCCTGCGGCTAATTTGGCTTTTCTGCTGTCAATGTTCCTGAAAATAAGGGCGACAGTATCCTATCGGACGCAGTTAATTATTACCTGGGTCAGGTTAAAGTCCTCAGAATCACTCTCAGAACTATTAAATAAACGTTACCCTGAACTATTTTCCGCGGACGTTGCCCCAGAGTTCGATGTGCATCCGGCGGGTGACCTGGCAGCTGAGCTGTTTCGCGATTTCTTCGATCCAGGACATGCGTTCGGCGAGCATCTCGGCAGTGGTGCCCTGGGGCATCAGGTAAACATTTTCGCGGTTGATTTCCGGGTACCGTTGTAGATAATCCTCGATCTCGCTGAGGTCTTCGCGGTGATCGACGACGAACTTGATCTGGTAGGGATGGCGTTTGATCAGTTCGTGGATGACGGTGGGCTGATCGCGGCGGGCGTCGTGACGGTGTGCCCATTCGGGGTTGTCCACGGGCGTTGAGTTCGAGAGCTTGGGGCTGATCGACATCAGGTCGGCGTGGACATCGCTGAGGATGGTGCCTGCGGTTTCGATGGTGATGATCTTGCCGTCCGCGTGGAGACGCTGGGTGAGCGATTCGATTTCGTGGCTCAACATCGGTTCGCCGCCGGTAACGACGACGTGTTCACAGTCGTACTGGGTTATGTGTTCCAGGATCTGATCGACGGACATTTTTTCGCCCTCGGGATTCCAGGATGTGTACGGGGTATCGCAGAACCAGCAGCGGAGATTACAGCCACTGGTCCGAATGAAAATCGAGGGAACCCCGATCCATTTCCCTTCGCCCTGGGGTGAGTGAAAAATTTCCGAGATCAGCAAGAGAGACGCTTCCTAAAATGAACGTGAATTAACTATGACATCTATCTTATCGGAAAGCGTGAGATCTTGCATTGAAATCTGCGGTCAAAGCGTGGTAACTTTAGCGAAAATTTCAGCGGAACACCGATTACACTGACACTTTCAAGCAGACAGGACTCTTCTATGCGCCACGATTCTCGCCAGCCCGATCAACTCCGTCCCATCAAAGTCGAACGCCGGTATACGAAAGCAACCCCCGGTAGTATTCTGATCTCGGCGGGAGACACTGTTGTGCTCTGCACGGCGAGCCTGGATAACAGCGTGCCTCCGTGGAAGAAGAACGACGAGGTTCCCAGTGGCTGGGTGACTGCGGAATACAACATGCTGCCCGGCAGTACGTCACCTCGCAAACAGCGGCGGGCGGACGGACGCTCGAGCGAGATTCAGCGACTGATCGGCCGGAGCCTGCGGGCCGTGGTCGACTTCGCCGCCCTGGGACCACGGACGATTACCGTGGACTGCGATGTACTGCAGGCGGACGGGGGAACGCGAACGCTGAGTATCACGGGCGGTTTCCTGGCGCTGCTGGATACGGTGCTGGCGATTCCCGAAACGTGCGAACTGGCCGAGGGGGAAGTCTTTGATCCGCAGAAGGTATTCACCAACAGCGTGGCCGCGGTAAGCGTGGGCGTGGTGGAGGGCGAGCCGGTGCTCGACCTGGATTACGTGGAAGACAGCACCGCGGGCGTGGATATGAACGTGGTGATGACGGGCGGCGGCGACTTCGTGGAAGTTCAGGGAACGGCGGAAGGGCTGGTGTTTAATCGGGGCATGCTGGACGCGCAGTTGGAGCTCGCGACGTTGGGCATTGAGCAACTGACGGCGATTCAACGGGAGTGCATTGGAGGGGACTGGCCTTTGTAGTGGGGACCGCGAAATGTTTTTTTGCTACCACGAAAAGCACTAAAGACACGAAATTTTATTCCCTCTCTGTTGTTTAACATGATGATGAGAGCGTTTTTATTTCCGGAATGTTAAATGTGCTGATGTCTTTTATGAGGCTGATAATTTCAATGTGTATGTGAAAGCTCTGACAAAGCCGAAGAAAATCGAGGTTTTACCAGTCTCTCTTTTCCCTCATTTTTCTTTGCTCTCAGTTCTAATGCGATTCGCCAGATGTGTTGCTCGTTTTCCGTAACATTCGTGCCATCGAGATACAGTCCCTGCAATTTACTGAGCCCATTCAGATTAGAAAGGCCGGCATCTGTTACGCTGGTATCATTCAGACTGAGGATGGTTAGGTTTTTCAAGCCCTTTAAATGTACGAGCCCCTTGCCGGTAATCGCAGTTTTAGCAAGAGAGAGATTACGTAATTTTTTGAGTTCCGACAGATGGATGAGACCTGTATCAGTAATTTCCGTTTCGCTGAGATCCAGAGACTCCAGATTCTTCAACCCTTTTAAGTGAACCAGTCCTTTATCTGTAATCAGATTATCATGCAGATTCAGGATCCGAAGATTCCTGATATTTTTCAGATACGCCAACTCGTCATCTTCCACGTTCGTATCATAAAAAGATAACTCATCCAGATCAGTCACATTAGATAGATAGACGAGTTGATCTCCAGTGAAGCGGCTGCGAGACAGATTCAGACGTGACAGACCGGTTAAATACTCAATGCCCAGCAGTGTATCAACAGACGTTGATTTATATTCAAAAGTGATTTTAACCTCTTTGACTTCTACAGAATAAAACCAGTCCGGTAGATTGAATGGTAGTTTAACAGGAACCGGAATGAGTGGTTCTTTATGATAAGTCAGGCTTGCCTCGGGCAAAGATCTCAAACGTCGTATGAGATCGTCCTCTATTTTCTTTTGATACCAACCATTGATAAAGTAGAAAGCCACCAGCAGTAATAAGAGCGTACAACTCAAACGGACATAATTCCCACCAGTAATTCTGGCTGGCTTGAACTTGAATTGAAATAACCTGCCCATGAGATGCTCACCAGATAAAACTGGAATTGATCGGGTTAAGAAGCTGATAGATCGATGAGCTCACATCTTTCATGCACCGTCTATTCTACCAAAAATCGTCATCCGCAGCATTTAAAATATTTTACTACCACGAAAAGTACTAAAGACACGAAATTTTATTTCCCTCTCTGTTGTTTAACATGATGATGTGAGCGTCTCTATTTCCGGAATGTTAAATGTGCTGATGTTTTTTCTGAGCGGAATGGCGCTAGGTAGCGGTGATCTCTTCAGCGCGGTTAAAAATTACCGGCGGCTAGCGCCTTGCCGCTCAGGATTGGAGAGAAAGATTATGACTCCAGCCGCTGCCAGCGGGCTTTGAGGGAGGAGATCTGGAAGGCGTGGCCGGCTTCGTGTTCGATGAGGTGGAAGACGGCCCATGCGGGTGTGGTTTCGTAGGGCTGGTCGTTGACGGGAGGTCTGAGCCGGTGCCATTCAATGAGGTCCATTTGCTGGAATTTAGAAAGAGCGATTTCGCGGGTGGTATTGAGCCGGTGCAGATGTTCTTGCAGAGTGACGCCGGGAACGTGACTGACTTTGCCAGCTTCGTCCGCCATCGGAAAGGGGAACAGATCATTGACGTCGGGCGGGAATTCCTGCTGCAGGAGATCGAGGTAGAGCCAGGACATTTCGACCAGGGCGATGTGGTACAGCAGGGAGCCGATGGAATTCTCAGCACCGTCGGAGCCGCGCCAGTCGAGCAGTCTTTGATCAATGTCACTGACCAGGCGGAGTGTACGCTGGCGGACTTCGGCGAGTGCCCAGAGCCAACGGCCGATTTCGAGGGTTGCGGCGGGGAGCGGGTTGATTTTTAATTCGGTGGTCATAGAGGCTTCTCTGTTACGGGGAAGTTTGTTTGATTCTACCACGAAAGGCACGAAAAACACGAAACAGATCGAGATAAATGTCTTGAACCTGAGACCAGTTGTGGGTGTCATTCAATTCTATTTAATGACTTACAGATTCAGAGAGAGATAATTTCCAGCAGAGCATCAGTTTCCGGGAGAAAACAATGCGGGCGTATGTGCAACAGGGACAGAAGGGGGATCCGAATTATCTGAACCTGGAACGGATAGCGTATACGTTCTGGGAACGGGGCTATGAGGTTACCCGGTTTGATGCACCGACGTTGTTTGACGGAGCCCTGGATCGGGGGCTGTTGTCTTTTCCCGATGAAACCATCGTCGCAGGCGGCGTGGGGACGGTGCGTTCAGCGATCAAACGGGCTCAACGTCCGTTACCGGACCTGCAGGATCTGCCGGACTGTCTGAAAGAGTGGATCGGTCGCGACTTCTGGATTTCGACACTGGAGGAAGTGCGCCAGCCACTCGAGAAGGGAGAGGAAACCCGCGCGCTGCATGTGAAACCGTTGTGGGAACACAAACGATTTACGGGGACGGTTTTTAAAGAGTTCAAAGACCTGATACCTTCCGCAGCGGTCGACGGTGAAACCGAGGTTCTGGTGCAGGAAGTCGTGGAATTCGTTTCGGAATGGCGGGCGTATATCTTTCGCGGTGCAGTGAAAGTTGTGGCTCATTATCAGGGAGACCCCCTGGCGTTCCCCGATCGGAGGCGGCTGCAGGCGGCTCTGGACGCTTTCGAAAACTGCCCTGTTGCCTGCAGTATGGACTGGGGAATCACTTCAACGGGCGAGACGCTGCTGGTGGAAGTGAATGACTGTTATGCACTGGGCAACTACGGAGCCGACATGTATCTTTACACGGCGATGATCGAAGCCCGCTGGCGGGAAATCATGGGTCTGGAAGATAACGGGATCGGGATCAATCTCTGAACGGGAATCGACTATCGTGAGAGAATCGGTTCCGGTTGTTGTATAGGTTAGATTTTACTACCACGAAAGGCACTAAAGACACGAAAAGTGATTTATGCGGTACCAGGTTTTCGTCAAACCGAGAGCAAGATTTAATGCCTCGACTTTCATACCGTCTGTGTTTCTTTATCAGCTTCGTGTTCTGCCAGTTCGGCGATCGCGGCAGCATTCATCGAGGAATCCCCTTTCGTAATATAATAGCGTTCAATCTGCTGAATGCTGATATCGTCTCTGCCCTGCACTTGTACTAAATAGATCAGGGCATCCACCAACAGATCGGGAGAGTTCCCACGCATCAGCATCCCCAGAATATTGAACAGACTGACTCTGGCCCGACAGCCGAACGCGCGGCGCCAGGGTAACAGGATGCGTAATACGATCAAGAACCCGAACACCACTAACACGCCTGTCAGAAATCCAAAGCTGAACGAAGGGAGATCCACGGGATATTCCTTTAAATGCGATTTTTATTACCACGAAAAGCACTAAAGAGACGAAAAAGGAGTGCGGTGTTATTAGTCGGTGTCCTCGTAAGTCCCTGTGACCTCTCTGGCCCAGAAGGGGACTTTGGTATGATAGCCAGGGCACCAGAAGAAATATTGCCGGGCGGGGCGCCACCAGAGACAGGATCCTCCCATATCGACTTCCAGACTGACGATGCCCGGGAATGGGGCGTGGGGATAACCGATCAGGCACCAGTTGCTGTCCAGGTCTGCGGGCCGACGATCCGTGTAAATGCGGGCACTGGCTGGTAACCCTTTACTATTCAGTTTCACATAATCCTGCTGGACCTGAGCCGTGCCCCAGTACCAGGTCAGGCCCCAGTAGGCGATCAGCAACACAAAGGGAATGCTGGAGAGATTCATCAGCCGCCGACTGTGTTCACGTTGTTCTTTGCTTGTGGAATTCATGTTTCGGTATCCCCTGTACCGTGCTGCCTGCAGCTTTGATTGTAACCTGTTTTCTTTAGATCGCGAGCAGTCGTTTCCGGGATCGGCGTTTTTTCATACGGAAAGATGTGGCCAGTTCGGAGAGGGGGAACCTCACAAAGGGAACTTGATTTCCCCGTGCATTCCTAAGAACATGAGGTGAGAAACACTCAGATATTAATTGTCTCTCAAAAGGAGCCTGGAATATGAAAGCCGTTGGTCTGACCCGTTATCTGCCCATTGATGATCCGGAATCGCTGATGGATGTCGAGTTGGACAAGCCGGAGCCGGGCCGGCGGGATCTGCTGGTGTCGGTCAAAGCGATCGCCGTTAATCCGGTCGATACCAAGGTGCGTGCTCCCAAAGAGACGGTAGAGCCATCTCCCAAAGTGCTGGGCTGGGATGCGGCGGGAGTTGTCACTGCAGTGGGGCCGGATGTTGAACTGTTTCAGCCGGGCGATGAGGTGTTTTATGCAGGCGACATTACGCGGCCCGGATGTAACGCCGAGTACCAGTTGATTGATGAGCGGATTGTGGGTACGAAGCCGAAGACGCTGGATTTCTCTCAGGCGGCGGCCATTCCGCTGACGGCGATTACCGCGTATGAATCGTTCTTCGATCGGTTGGGAATTGATGTGGAGGGCGGAAATGCAGGCGAGACGTTATTGATTACCGGCGGTGCCGGGGGCGTCGGTTCGATTGGGATTCAGCTGGCAAAGCTGGCGGGACTGACAGTCATTACCACAGCTTCGCGAGCAGAATCGATTGACTGGGTCAGGCAGTTGGGAGCCGATCATGTGATCAATCACTTCGAGCCGCTGCGTCCGCAGGTGGAGACGCTGGGCTTGACGCAGATTGAGCATATCGCGCTGTTCAACAATACGGATCAGCACTGGGAACAGGCCGTCGATCTGTTGCGTCCGCAGGGCAAGATTGTGCTGCTGGTGGATAATAAACAGCCCATGGATCAGTCGCTGCTGAAACGCAAGTCGGCGGGAGTGATCTGGGAGTTCATGTATACGCGTTCGATGTTCAACACGCCGGACATGATCGAGCAGCATCACCTGTTGAACCGGGTGTCAGTGTGGCTGGATGCGGGGAAACTGAAATGTACGGCGAATGAGGTCCGCTCGCCGATCAATGCGGAAAATCTGCGGTGGGCTCATAAAACACTGGAAGCAGGGCATACGATTGGGAAGATCGTGTTGACTGGGTGGGAGTGAACCGCGAACGTTTGCTACCACTAAATTTTTTTCTACCACGAAAGGCACTAAAGACACGAAAAGAATTGAGGTATTTGGAGACTCGTGAATTCGACTGTGTCGGGTAACTTATTTTTGTTTGACGGGCTCAGCTGGTCCCATTCAACAATTAAGACAGAATCGAATCTTGCCAGGCGGGAGGACACATGGGGCCTCCCCTACTTCAGGTCGTCGATGATTTCCTGTTCGCCGGGACGGAGCTGGCTGGGAGGTGTGCGGCACCAGCCAATAAGGTAAGCAGAGAGAATGAAACAGGCGGTTGCGATCACGACGATGGTGATTGCGGGAGCGAGAATGATCTGCCGGGCGACGAGCGGGGGAACAACGACGATCAGCAGAATTTCCAGTGGCGAGATGCCGACAAAGGCGAGGCCGTAATCCTGCAGGGTTTTGGATTTCAGTTGCGGGTCGACGATGCGAAGCAACAGCACGCCGATGCCCACGACGCCGGTCATCCAGCCGTAGGCGAAGATGCTGCGTTCGAACCAGAAATTGTGAAACAGGTGACGGCCCAGGAACCAGAGCATGACCACCGCATAGAGGAAACCGAGCAGCGACATGATAATCAGCGGTCCCATGTATTCGACGACGACGCTGATTTTGATCGAGGCGACCGCGAAAGCAATCAGGTAATCAGAGACCGAAGAACCGATGCGGGCCATGACCTGGCGATCGACATATTTGCCGAGGTGACAGAGTTCGAGAACCAGCTGCAATACGGCACTGACCAGCAGGGCGACTGCGAACAGGGGGAGAATGACTTTGGATTCGAGTACGTGACGAAACAGGTAGTCGATACCATGTGCACCGCCGAACGCGGCCATCACGATGGCGAAGTGCCAGGTGAGTGGATCGAGAGACATGGCACTGACGGTGCTGGTGCCCATTGAGGTCTGTTCTTCGGGAGCGAGAAAACCAGAGCGGGTGCTCTCGGGCAGTTCCTGAGCGGAAGAGACCAGGTGTGTCCAGCCACGGCGGGTGGCGATGTTAATCAAAGTCAGTCCGCCGAAAATGCCGGTGAGCAGACCGATGGTGGCGAAGGTGAAGCCCAGGCTGAGCGCATCGTCAAAGCCGCCCGCCTGCAGTGATTCGCTGACGGCGGTTGCGGTGCCATGTCCCCCTGCAAAACCGGCGGGCATCATCAGGGCAAAGCCGGGATTGAGATCGGGAAACAGCAGGGGGAGGACATACAGACCGAACAGGAGGGCGACGCCGAACTGACCGATGTAGGCCGCGAAGTTATAGAACCAGGTATCGCCGACGTCGCGAAGCATGGTTCGCAGCGTGGGACGGTGAGGCTGATGTCCGAGGAACAGGGTTGCGAACAGAATGGCGATCAGTTCGGACGGATATCCTGCGATGGAGGTTTTGCCGTCCGCGGTCAGGCTGAAAGGGAGCCAGTCCAGCAGTTGCGGACCGCCAATCAGTCCGAGGAAGCCGGCCAGGATCGGTGCGGGGATCAGCAGGTGTTGTAGCAGCCTGATCCGGGAACGTAAGAGATGCGCGATGACCAGCAGGATCGAGATGATGGCGAAGTCGGCGAACATCGTGGGAGGATTATTTCTGTTACTGTGTGATGGTTTGGATTCAGCATTGCCTGTCGACTTGATTCACAGAGTATCAGGAGAGGTCGTCGTTCGCCAGTTTGGGATCTGAAATCCGGAGAAGAACGGATTCACCTTCAAAGCACGGTCTTCCTGGAACTTCCTGGTCACTGCGCTCCACCCGAATTGTATTCGGGTCAGTTGCTTCCCAGCTATTCCCTGATGAGCATTTGAATTTCCGTCAGGTAGTTCCTGGGGTTTCCCTTAAAGATCATTCCCGGGCCCTTGATGTAAACTTCACGAGTCGGCATTTTGATTTCCAGCCCCTTCTGTTTGATGTAACTGAGAATCCTGGCATACGACCGCCCTAATTCCTCATACGGGCCTTTGTGAATCAGAGCTACGCACCGACCGCCTTCCAATTCCCTGACGGAGATGCCCTCTTCGCTGATTTCTTTGCGAATGGGCATACATGCCTCAAAATCTGCGTCCAGTTCCTTGTATTCGGTATCGTAGTGCAGCAAGAAAGGTTTACCACAGATGTGACTTCCCAATTGCCTGCCGAGCTGCCCAAATCCCTTGCCACAATCGCTATATTTGCCCTGCATCCGTATTCCCGCAATGAGAACCGAATCGACCGTTTTTTCTTCCACTTCAAATGTTGCCTGCTTCATCACCTTCCTCGCTTCCTTTTCTCTCAAAATGATTTGATTGAGTGAATCGCTGATGACACGGTATTCTTTCAGTTTTTCCGATATCCGTTGTTTCTGTTGCTCCAGATAGTCGAGAAGATCCGCCTCATCATCAAAGTTACTCAAAATGTCTGAAATGTCTGACAGGGTAAAGTTGAGTCGACGAAGTGACGTGATGATATGAGCTCTCTCAATTTTGCTCTCTGCGTAGTAACGATAGCCAGTCTTCTCATCTATATGCGATGGTATCAGAACGGCCTGCTCATGGTAAAAACGCAGTGTTTTGATACTCAATCCCGTAATTTTTGAAAACTCTCCGATACTAAACAACATCGCCTTCCTTCTGAAATTTTCGGGCAGCAAACAAGACTCAAGACACTATAAGACCTCCAGTCAGGGGAGAGTCAATAAGCAACATCAGAAATAAATGTCCCGTAAAATAAAATGTTTGTGCTGTTTCCAGATTAAGTACCGGATTCTCAACACGAACTATAACCAGGGTCTCTCTCCCTGTTTTGCCTGCTGACGATAGAGGTACTGCAGCCGATCCCATCCGGAGCGGATATAAAAACGTCTCCTACCAGGCGGGCAAGCCGACTGTGCCACACGGAAACCACTTTCAAGCCGAGTGAGCTTGATTATTCAAACAACTCCGGTCGGGCATAGCGTTGCATGAGCATGCCGCCGGTGAGGTTGTGGACGTTTTCGAAGCCGGACTGCTGCAGGATGCGGGCGGCGACGTAGGCCCGCATGCCGGTATGACAGACAGTGATAATGGGCCGGGAAGCGTCGACTTCGTGCAGGCGGCCCCGGAGTTCGTCGACGGGAATGTGCGTAATGTCGGGGAAGCGGAACGTGTCGACTTCCTGCTGGGAGCGGACGTCAACAATCTGGAATCCGGAGAGGTCGGCATCGACTTCTTTGATGCGAGTCAGTTCGTCCAGATCATTACAGGCGACAAAGGCCGCCATGTGAATCGGGTCCTTGGCAGAACCGAACGGGGGTGCGTAACAGAGATCGACGCCCGTGAGGTCGCGGACCGTGCCTTTGAATTTCAGGGCAGTGGCGATGACGTCGATGCGTTTATCGACGCCTTCGCGGCCGACTGACTGGGCGCCGAGAATGCGACCGGTCTCGGGATCGTAAGTCAGCTTGAGGAACAACTGCTGTGCGCCGGGAAAGTAGCCGGCGTGATGTTTGCCAACGACAATGATCGAACGATTCTGGCGCTGGTTGCGTTCCGCCGATTTTTTGCTGAGGCCGGTGATCGCGGCGGTCAGACCGAAGACGCGGACGATGGCAGTGCCCATGGGGGAAATCATGGGGTCGGCGGTATCGCTGGCGGCGTGTTGACCCGCGATGCGTCCGGCGCGATTGGCAGGACCGGCGAGGGGGATCCGCTGCGGTGCTTCCAGCACGCCATGCTGATAATCGATGGCGTCGCCGACGGCGTACACTTCCGGGTGCGAGGTCTGCATGAACTCATTGACGGCGATCCCACCACAGACACCGATCTCGATCCCCGCGGCTTTGGCCAGTTCAATCGCGGGTGAAACGCCGATGCCCAGGATCACCACATCCGTGTCGATCTGTGTGCCATTGCCCAGTTCCACGCCAGTGGCATTGCCATTTTCCACCTGGATCTTTTCAAGCGCTGTTCCCAGATGGACCTTGATGTCATGATCGGTCAGTTCATTCTGGACGAGGCGTGCCAGTTCCGGATCGAGCGGAGGCAGTACCTGCGGCTGCAGTTCAACCAGTTCCGATTCCAGCTTCAGGTGGTGAAGCTGTTCGACCATTTCCAGTCCGATGAAGCCGGCGCCTACGACGACGGCTTTCTTACAGTTGTGCTCAGTGATAAAAGCCTTGATGGCATCCGCGTCATTCAGATTCCGCAGTGTAAAAACATTCCCGGCGTCGATCCCGGGGATCGGGGGAGTGATGGGAGCCGCCCCGGTGGAGAGGATCAGCCGATCCCAGATTTCTTCGGTCTCCTCACCGGATTCCCGATTGAGAACAGAGACGGTTTTGTTATCGACGTTAATCGACTGTACCAGGTGACGCGTGCGGACGTCGATGTTGAAACGTTTTTTGAACAGCTCGGGCGTCGCGACGAGCAGTTTGTTGCGTTCGATGATCTCATCGCCGATGAAATAGGGCAGGCCACAGTTGGCGAAGGAGACGTATTCGTCTTTCTCAAATAGAATAATTTCCGCCCGTTCATTACAGCGGCGGGCTCGCGCGGCGGCACTGGCGCCTCCTGCGACGCCACCAACGACGATGATTCTGGCTCCCTGTGACTCTGACATGTCATCCCTTTCGTGTCTTTCACTGATCAGAAAGTATAATCATTGCAGCGGCATTATAGACGGCGATGGCCGTTCCCACTACTGACAGGCGCTCATGATTGCGATGATGCCCCCAATCAGCCAGACCGAGCTAATGCCGACACAGAGAAAGATGGAACCAACGACCCAGTAAACAGAGCGTGCGCAAGCCAGTAACAGCGCCGGCAGGGCGGCACAGATCCCCAGGACATAGATGGGAAGTTGAAAGACCAGAAGGCCGAGATAATCGGGAATATGCTGACAGCCGTCGGTCGAAAAGGCCAGCATGAGCAGAATCATCAAGCCAGTCCCGATTGCGGTGATATAGGAAGCTGCCAGCAGACACAGCGAGAGCAGCAGCCGCTTGAGCAGGCTCCATTTGCGGATGCGTTCGTCTACTGTCGACGGACGCCGGGTTTCCGGTTGTGCCGAAATCGGTTCCTCTTCCACGGCGGACCTCGTGTTCCTAGTCAGATCAAGTTTTCGGGTTCTGCGATAAAACTCATGTGCAGCTCTGCATGTCGACGATGCAGCAGATCCCATTCCTCGCGGGTCAGCTCTTCCTGTATAGGGCTCGGGTGCCGCTGCGGTTCATTCTGCAGTCGCTGGATGGCATGAAGAAGATGGTCCAAGCCTGCCTGGTCTGCAACGGGGTCGGGGAGCAGCGCTTTGCCGGCATCCCCTTTTAACTGAAAACCGGCGGGCATTCCCTTCTTGAATATCCGTGGTTTGATCACAAATTTCGCGATCTTCCTCAGCGGCCAGGCAGCGGTAAAATCGAAACCGTCCAGCGAGCCATCCATCAGGCGGGCCAGATGCTCGTAGATCTGCCCCAGGGACCAGTTGCCGGTCGTGGGAGCGCCGGCGGCGTGCAGGCGGACGGCGTCGTCTGCGATCTCCTGCAGGGTCGCGTAGGAAATAGTTCTGCGTTTGGCGGTCTGCGCAGACATGACTGATTCTCCAAAACGGGGTTAGTCGAGCAGCGTTATTGTGGGAAGCGAAGCTGGAAATCACAAGTGCGATCCCGGATTTTCAAGTCTGCCTGGTCCAGCGATCTCCCAGGCGCGGCAGACGGGAAACGTCTCGCAGATAAAAGTAAGCCTGTACGGTGGCTGAGACGACAGGCGACTCCAGCTCAATAGACTCGCGGGCATAGAGTTGCTCCGAGACCCCTTCCACCTGATCGAGGAGCGCCAGCCCCTGCGGATCGACGCGCCAGAGTTCACCATGGATCCGAGAACCCTCGATATGATCCTTGACCAGGGCGGGATAATCGCCACAATCAAAGAGCGCATAATGGGGGACGGTGAGCGCGTCATTCAGAAACTGCTGGTCTGCCAGAAACGAAGCACGACAAAACCCCCGTTTCAGAGTGCCATAGACAAAAATCAGAGTATGCGAGTCAGCAGGCATGGCAATGGTCTTCAAACAAGCAGAAAGCAACAGCTCAGGACGAAAGAACACGTGCATTGTTGGCCGGGCGTCGGCGGCTGTAAAGGTGTAGTATACTTTCATTTCCCGAATTGGAAGATTTGCAGAAGGCGGGGCACTTCGCTTCGTCCCTGATTTCTCTTAAAATTTGTACTTATCAAAAGTTCGGTCTCCTGAGCCCGGGGAGTCTTCCCAGACATTTCGCTGAAAGTCCACCATGGATTGGTTCACCTTTCTGATTTTGCTGCTGACCGCTTCACTGACGGCGCTGGCTGTCTGGTGGGCCATCCAGAAATGGTTTCGCGACGAGTCAGAATCCGTCAGCGAAGAAACAATGCAGGACATTCATCCGGTCACTGACGAATCAGAACCGCAGCACGCGCTCTACTGGAATTTTACTACCGTGCTGATTTCGGTCTGCACCCTGCTGCTGGTGCTGGGTATCAGTGTTCAGACGATGTCAATCCGGAACCCGATCACCTGGACTCTGGGAACAGCCCTGATCCTGATCTGGGCGATGGCCCTCTGGTCGGGCATGCTCGCTTCTTCGAAACAGCCAGCAGTCTCATCCGTTTCCTCCCCTCCTGAGCTGACGATTTATCAGGAACAGGAATTGTCCTCCACGACCGATCAGAATCCAACGGAGGAGACCTGATGCTCTGGATGATTCCGGTATTCCTCGTCTTTGCCTCGTTAGTGCTGTTCGGCTCGGTGTTGCGGGCTGAAGCCGCCTGGTCGCCTGTCAGTGATCCTGTCAAAACACGACTGCTGCACTCGCTACGACGGATCGCCCGGTCGCAGGCAGAGATAGCCGATCGCAGCCAGCGGTTCCTGCTGCTGTTTTCCTTAACATGTGGCCTGCTCTCGATCGCCTTTCTGCCATGGTATATCAGCAACATGTTGACGGTTCAGGAAAAAACTACAGAAGCGGCGGCTCTGATCACCTGCCGGTACGCACCGCTGATGTACCTGGGACTGTTCGTGCTGTTACAGGCAGCGGGACACATCAGCCTGTCACTGACCGAACGATGTTCACAACCGCTGACCAGTCTGCTGCTCAACGGTTATTTCTGGCTCCCGCTATTGCTGGCGTTCGCTGCGGTGGGCGCCTATCTGCCCGTCCATTCAGAGCAGGCGGCCCGCGGTGCGACGTCTACGACCTGGCTGCTGCTCTTGCAACCTGCGGGAACCCTGGCACTGCTCATGGCATTGACCGGGCCTGCCATCCTCGTTAATGCCCGGGAACCCTGGTCTGTCAGACCGGTACAGCACTGGATTCGCGAATTCCACACTTTCAACAGTGTGTTTATCATGGTGCTCATCATGGCGAGTCTGACCTGTTTTGCACCGCAAGAAAAAATTAGCACCTCACAGTCCATCGTGAGATTTATCCTGTTACCGGTCTTACCTCCGATCCTGCTGGGAGTGCATTCCCGCATGATCCGTTTCCTGAAACGAAAGGGGGGCTTTGATCCGGAAGCACTCTGGAAACAGGTGCTCTGGTTGTCACTGATTGCGGTATCCGCGTCTTTCCTGGCATTCCACGTGCTGGGGATGTCGGACCATTACATGCACATGCTCCTCAATTTCAGTCTGCTGGCGATCTGGTGGGGATTTATCGTGCCCCGGTTTCCTGTCCGTGCCTCCCTGGAGCATCAGGCTCCGGAGTACAAATCTGCGGGGGAGATGCAGTCATGATCGACGAGCTTTTATTTTATCTGCCGGGCACTGCGGATAACCTGCTGTTTTTAACGCTGGCAGTACTGATCCTGCTGATGCTGACCGGTATTTATGGTTACCTGAATGTAGCCACGCATCAGCGACGCGAAACCGGTTACCACTGGGGCTGGCCCCTGCTCTCGATGGGTGCGCTGCTGATCCTGCTGTACTGGTTTAGCGCCCCGTTTTCTGTGGAGACGGATGGTGCGCTGCGCTCTGTGTTTATGCTGTACAGCCCGATTCCTGTCGGCACACTGGTGATTGTCAGCGGGGCATCTGCGGTGCTCGTTTCCGATCAGAAATGGTCACTGGGGGCAGCCACGGTTTCACTGCTCACGAGCAGCCTGCTGTTTCTGCAGGCGAACATGCCACCTTTGATGATTCTCAGCTGGGTGACAACCGGAGGGCTGGTGCTGCTGCTCTGTCAGAGTGGTTGCTGCAAAGGCGAACCGAGCGACTCCCCGGATGAAGAAGGTCCCTTCCGTGAGCCATTACTCTCCTGCCTGGCCTGTGGCTTTCTGCTCTGTGTCTGCCTGTGGGTGGTGCAGCGTGACTGGGGGCCGGGGATGAAACCGGCGCCGGTACCGAAATCGATTTCTACCGGGCTCTCGCTGCCGGAACTGTTGCCCCGGCTGTTTGCCTCGCACTGGCCACTCCTGCTGCTCCTGCTCTGTTTTGTGGCGATTGTCTTCGTGGGCCTGTCCTGGCTCGTCTTTTCGCTGCAAGCGTCCCGCCTGTCTCAGACGGATGAACCGGGAGGGGACGAATGATTCTCTCGCAGGCCACCGCCGTGTTACATCAGAATCTGATGGTCGGAATCATCCTGATCGCCGTTGGTTTTCTGGGAATGCTGCTGCAGCGGAACCGGCTGGCCACCGTGTTTTCCCTGTTGATCTGGCTGCAGGGAGCAGGTTTGTTGCTGGCCGCGTTCGGCCATTATCAGGATTCCCGCGCTCAGAGTGTTTACTTTCTCCTGCTCCTGCTCTTCGTGATGATTCCGGCTGTCACGCTGGCCGCGCTGAGTGTGCTGAAACCATCACAGGGAACAGCGGAAGACACCGCACCAGAGTCGATCTCCCCTGACGAAAAGGGGGCACAGACGGGTGGATAAAACAATCACGGTGTTACTGCAACTGAGCCTGATCGCCCCGTTCGTGACGGTACTGATGTCGGCTCTCGTGGCCAGTCGGATTCTGAAAGGGAATCCGCGCTGGCCCGCCCTGCTGGGAGTCTCTGTCTCCACGCTTGTCGCGCTGACTGCGGTCATCTATTTCAGTCCCCTGCTCCGGGAACAGTCTTACTCGCAGACCCTGATTCGCTGGCTGACGCTCCCCGGCCAACCGTCGCTCCCGCTGGAGATCGGCGTGCTCTTCGATCCGTTGAGCCTGACGTTTTATGCGCTGCTCTCTTTAGGGATGCTCTGCTATCTGTTGTTGAGTCCGCCCGACTCGAATGCGGGGGCAGGTCCAACCGGGCCGCGGTATGCGGTACTGCTGTTGCTGATTGGTTTCTGCTCTACAACGGGCATCGTGCTGGCGACGAATTTTCTCCAGTTGTTTTTCTGCTGGTGCCTGTTGTCCATGAGTTTGAACCTGCTGCATGAAGTGAATTTTCATTCCCCAGACACCGCTGAATCGCCGCGCCGACACTGGTGGGGCTGGAATGCGTTCGGGGATGGCACATTGTTGCTGGGACTGTTTCTGATGCAGACGAATTTCGCCAATCTGGATTTTCTGACTGCGCTGCAGCCGGCAGCGTTGTCCCAGGTCGCTGCAGAAAACAGGACCGCCCTGCCCGGGATCAGCGTGCTGCTGTTTTTTGCGGCTCTGCCTCGCCTGGGAATGTTTCCCGCTTCGTCGCTGCTGATAAGCCGGGAGGATGCCTGGGCACCGCGTTCTCTGGCCGGCATCAATCTGCTGTCGATTCTGGCGGGACTGTTCCTGTTACTCCGCTGTGCGCCCTTGATACTGGCGGTCCCTGCGACACAGATTCTGCTGCTGCAGCTGGGAGCACTCTCGGCTCTGCTCACGGCGTTTTCCGCTTTGAGTCTGCAGCGAAAAACACACCCGGACCGCAGTTTGAGCTGGCTGGCCGCGACGCTCGCGAGTCTGGTTGTCGCGGCACTCGGCATGGGCCAGGCGGGGATCACTTCAGGAATCCTGGCGCTGGTCGCGCTGGAGCTGCTGGTCCTGGCAGTGTTGATTTCGCTGGCTTGCTGGCAGCAGAACAGTGGTATCCCCACAGAAACGATTGGCTCTGCCAGGCTCTGCTCGATGATTCTGATCCTGCTGGCGGTCTGTGGACTGACGGGCCTGCTGCCTGCACTGATCGCGGCGCATGCCTCGGCTGAGGGGATACGAACCGAGCTGTTTGTCTGGCTGGTGGTACTGGTCGCCGCGGCTTACGTTGCGGGGCTCGTGCGGTTTACTCTTTCACTCACAGCGCAAAAGTCAATGACGAACGCCGACTCCCGGTTTCCGCTGTTCGCACTCTGGGGTGTGACACTGGGAGTCAGTGCTGTGGGTATCCTGTTATTGATCCCCCTCCCCTTTGTGCCGACGATCTGGCCGGGCCCCCTGCTGGAAACGCTCCCCCCGTTGTTCGAGCGCGACTGGCTGCTGTGCAGTCTGTTCGGCTTAGCGCTGCTGGTGGCGGTGATTCTGACCTGGATGACCGCCGGTCGCCACAGTTCCACAACGACGGCAACAGAACCGCCGGCCCTGCTCCAGCTGGGCCGGTCCCATTTTTATATACTGACCCTGCTGAACCGGGTAGTGATTCAGCCGCTGCAGTTGCTTGCACGTCTGGTATCACTGATCGAGGAATGGGTGGTCTCTCGACTGAGTCGATTTTCCCTGGAAAAGATTCCGGAGTACTGGGGGACGCTGCTGCTGCACATGGAGAACGGTCAGGCAGCGTTTCCGGCATTGATTCTCGTGATGACGCTGTCGGTTCTGATTTTCGTGCTGATGGTGTTACAGATTTAGTGACGTTCTTCAGCTGCTGTTTTTGTCTGATGACTGATTGATTTCGTGTTGAGAACCATTGATGGACTCGTTTTTGAATTCTCTGATTGCTTTTTCGCCTGTGCTGCTGGTGGTGATGCCGGTGGCTGGGGCCTGCTTTGGCCTGGGAAGCGCGAAACTGGGCCTGGAATTCAATCGCTGGACCACGTTTTCGAATACGCTGGTCTCCTGCCTGATTCTGACGCTGGTACTGTTTGCCCCCGAAATTCAGGGAACCGGACCAACCCGCATCATTTCCATCACGCTCAAACTGCCAGTGCTGAGCACCGCAGGTCCCGATGCGGCGACCCCCCGTAATTTCCAGTGGGGCCTGGATGCGCTTTCAGCCTGGTTTCTGTTGCTGATCACCTGCCTCTGGCCGATGCTGGTTTACTTTTCTGATCGACTGACGAAGGTCTCCTGGCTGCATTATTTTCTGCTCCTGATTCTGCAGGCGATGCTGGCAGGGCTGTTGATCTCACATGATGTAATCAGTTTTGTCACGTTCCTGTTTCTGACGACGGTCTGCACGCTCTGCCTGCTGCGAATCTGGAACGGATCGCGAGCGAAGTCGGTTTTTGAGAGCACAATGTATCTGCAGTTTCTGGGTGACACGTTGATTCTGACAGGGCTGGTGCTGGCGGCAACGTCATTTTCCTGGATGCAGGGTGTGCTGCTCGAAGCACCGCAGCCACTCACATTTCAGTTTGATGCGTTATTTCGGGAAAGCATGAGTGATGTCTCACTCTACCCGCTGGCGGAGGCATACTGGAGTACCAGCGCGCCCTGGATCCTGTTGACCCTGCTGGCTGGTTTTGCGATCAAAGGGTTTCTGTTCCCCGCCTACTATGGGATGTCACAGTGGCTGTCACTGCAGAAAGAGCGAACCGTCTCACCTTCGGTAATGACAGGCTGGTCCCTGATCCTGCTGACTGTGATTTCCAAAATGAGTCTCTATGGCATGCTGCGTTGCCTGGTTCCCTTACAGCAGAGTGTCAGCGGGAGTCTCTATTCCCTGCTGGCGTTCTGGGGGATGATCGGGTTTCTGATTTCGGCACTGCTGGTCTGTGTCCGTCGGGATCTGCTGCAGGTCGTCGTCTGGTTCCTGGTGGGACAGGCGGCGTTGACATTCACCATTCTGTCAGCGGCTGAAGAGGTCGTCTCTTATTTTGCCCTGCTGAATGTCATCCAAGGACTGGCGGCGGGAACGCTGTTGCTGGTCATCCCGTTTCTTACTCCCGAAAGTGAGTACAAAGCAGACCGCGTGTTGCGGTGGCTCGGCTGGCTGTCGCTGCTCACACTGATCGGCGCCCCCGGGCTGGGTGGTTTCACCGCGTTCTTTGCGTTCCTGTGGAGTCTGACCGACCAGCATCTGCTGCTGGCACTGGGCTATCTATTGGGTACGCTGCTGTTCAATCTGGCTTTGATCCGCGGCGGCTGGCAACTGCTGAGGTCGTCGGATTCCACAGCAGCAATCACAGACACAAAAACAGCGCCCGCTGAAAAACGGGCGCTGGTCTGGCTGGCGGTAGGGCCGGCGGTGTTGCTGATTGTCAGCCTGGGGATCACGCCCGCTTACCTGCTGGAGCGGACGCTGTTCCCGCTGATCAGTTTCCAGGCTGCCCCGGTCGCAGAGGCGGCCTCGGAAGAATGATCAGTTATCGGAAGCTTCATACAGGACGCCTTCCGGGTGATCCTTTTCAGGCAGGAATTCAAAGTGCGAACCGGAGGCCAGCGTGAAGACATGCATTTGCCCGTCAATTTTCCGCCGGTAGGTGAGCGGCATCGCGGCATCGAACACATGCGAATCGCCGGGCTTCAGTTTGTAAGGGCCGCCCCAGTCACTGTACGGGCTTTTGAGTTCGTATTCGATCTCCTGTTTCGTGTTGTTGGTAATCTTCAGCTCGGGTACGGAGAAGGTGGCCAGCAGTTGTGGGGCTGCCCACTTGACCTGCTGGATCCGATAGCGGCCAAAGCCGAGTTCGATATCGGGGATTTCGGCGACCGAAGCGGGGCCCTGTTTCGTCCAGCCATCCCAGGCCGCCTGGACCAGCAAACGCAGTTTTGCCTGGTCGATGTTCTTGTCCTGCGGTTTGTAGTCCGGGGCAAAACGGGCGAGGCCACCAATGCGTGAATCCCCTTCCCAGTCGAGGCGAATGGCCCGTTTGGAAAAGCTCTGATCGAAGATTTCGGGATCGACGTCCTGGCTCAGAGAAAGCGAGAACTCGGCGTAGGGAGTCCAGTTTTTATCGGCGGCCGATTTTTTAATCGCCATGGAGATCGCGGCCCGGGGAACGACGAAGCGGAAGGGATCGTCGCTGGCCGACTTCGGTTTGTTACTGTCTTCCACCTGAATCGGTCGTGTGAGTACGAGTTCCGACCAGATTTTGATGTCGTCGCCGTACTGTTTCAGATCGGGGAAGACCTGTTGCAGTGTTTTGGCATCGGCCAGTGGGTCGAAGGAATGACCGGGAATATCCAGCACAGGAATCCGCGCGACATCATCTTCAACCAGCATTTCTGTCAGCGGTTTGAGGATGCCAGGCGCGACACCAACCTGCAGTTCGGTGACTTTCGGAATCTTGTTCACCGACGTCCCGAAAGCGTTAATCTGTTTAACGCCTGCAGATGGCTTTGTTGCATCCAGAGAAGCGACGGTCAGACCGAAATTCAGCGAGACGCCCTGTATATCCGTGACCACTTCGCGCGGCCAGAGTTTGATGCGGGGATGATAGACGGGCAGCGGCCAGACGGCATCGACGACCTGGCTGGCTTCGCTGAAGTTGAGCTGCTTTTCGAGTTCATCCACCAGGCCGGGCACGATCGCTTTGACTTCGGCTTCGATGCGGCCCTTGCTGCCATAGATGCCGTCGATCAGACCGCTGGAAACTTTTTCGGCGGTCATACCGATGCCACGCGTGGAGACCCCCGCCGGTCCGGAGACATACCAGTTGTTCTGTGGAATTGTGAAACGCGTGCGGAGTAGTTTCAGTTTGAGCGACTGCCCCTGAATATAGGGCTGCACATCGAAACTGAGCCAGACCGGTCGCTGATGACCGATACTCACAGAGATCGGTCCTGCGACCGCAGCGTGACGATTGCCGGTCACGTAGGTGTTGCTGATATAGAGATCGACATTCTGGATGCCGAGCTGAATGTTCAACGTCCCTGCAGCGTAGGCTTCTACCGCAGCGCGAGCCAGTTCCCCTTTGTAGGAGATTCCGGAGAACTGCACGCTGAAGTCGCGGCCCTGGGCGGTGGTCCAGTCGTTGATATCGGCGATATTTCCTTCCAGCATATCCGGGGGAACCATACTGGGAACGGCATCAGCAAGTGACTGCAGGAAGCGATTTCCCAGCCGGACTGAGACGGCATCGTTAATGATCAGCGCGGGTACGAACGGCGTTTCACTGTCGACTTCAGCCGGGAGTTTGCGGTCCGGCTTCACCAGCAGTGGTGCCGAAGGGTCAATCTGCAGTGTGGGATTCTGCATCCAGTCGAACAAAGGTTTGGTATAAGCGACTTTCCACACATCGTGGCCAACATCGGGGACGAGGGTGAACCGCGGCTGACCGCCTGCTTTTTTAATGGCGTCGATCATCTGTTCTGATTCCTCAGGCAGCACGACACGATCCTGGGCACCATGAAAAGCCCAGATGGGGACGTCTTTGAGTTCAGACGCCCATGCCGTTTTTCCTCCACCAGACAGGGGAGCGACCGCAGACCAGCGATTCGGGAAGGCAGCCGCCATGCTCCAGGCGCCATAGCCGCCCATCGACCAGCCGGTGAGGATCTGCCGATTGGAATTGACTGAATAGTTCTGCATCACCTGATTGAGAATCTGCAGTGCCCGTTTGCCGTCCGGAGAATCGGCGAGCCAGCCTTCGAGCAGCCGTTCTTTCATGTCCTCCGCCTGGGGAAAGACGACGATGAACGGAAATGTTTTTTCCTGCTGTTTGATCATCGGGCCCAGTCCGACCTGGGTCTGCTTGAGGCCGTCATTGCCCCGTTCCCCGGCACCGTGCAGAAACAGGATGACCGGATATTTCTTAGCCGGAGAGTAATCGTGCGGTACAAAGACCACGTAGCGATGTTCGCCCGCTTTGTCTTTGAAGACGGCATTTACAAAACCGGTTTTGACGGGAGCGGTGCTGGCCGGCTCTTTCGCGGCCGATTTGGTTTGAGCCTGTAACGCGGGGCCTGTTGACAGCAGAGCCAGGCAACAGACGATCAGAGCGGTGTGGAACGCAAACAGGAAGCGAGTTCGGAGAGTTTGCATTAGTCAATCCGTTTCCAGATTCCGGAGAATCACTGGGAAGTTTCATTCCTTGATTGAGGCAAAATCAGCGCCAATCGTTTCTGACGGCGACTGCTGACAACTACGTCGATTTTTGTGTGCGCAGGTCAGACTGTCAACAGAACGCGGGTTCGGGACCGGCGGGACAGCAGTTCCAGCCGCTCGACACCTGGTATATTTTTGACAAAAAAGGGGAAAGAACAGTGGATTCCCAGCTATACTACCCGTTACAGAACCAAGGTGAGAAGAATCCATGAATTTTTCTGGCGACGTATCGGGCCCGGTAAAAATGAGGTAACCACTTGAATATGCGACTGCTTACACTTTGCTGCCTCGTGACTCTCAGTAGTGCCATTCCGCTGTTTGGATATCCACCTCCGGGGTTCGGACCGCCCGGTTTCGGTTCTTCCAACTCCAGTGCTACAAACCAGGTGAAGGTGGTCGTCAAAGGGAAATACCGCTACATCTACTCCAACGGCATTCCCGATCATCAGCCGGGCCAGTTTCCGAACCGGAACAACCCGAACACGATCCGCCCGCAGCATTACGAGTTCCGTGTGACGATGGAACCGAAGATGTCCCGGAACCCGACACCTGTGGGCCATTCCCTGTTTGGGGTTGCCGCCAATGGGGTCGTGTTCGATGCGGAGACGGCCGAGTTCTGGAACCGGAACCGCAGTTCAGGCTGGAACTATGAAGCGAAGTCAGGCAAGATCAATCTGGGCCTGGACCAGAGCAACGCGCATGTTCAGCCGACCGGCAGTTATCACTATCATGGGCTGCCGACCGGCCTGATTCAGAAACAGGGCAAAGCGGGCGAAGTCACCCTGATCGGCGTGGCTGCAGATGGCTTCCCGATTTATGCCCAGTATGGATACAGCGATGCTGAAGACGCCGAGAGCAAAGTCCGGAAAATGAAATCCAGCTATCAGATCAAAAAGGGGAACCGCCCAAGCGGCCCCCGGGGAAAGTATGACGGGACGTTTGTGGCTGACTACGAATTTGTCGCGGAGGCGGGCGATCTGGATGAATGCAACGGTCGTTTCGGCGTGACCCCCGAATACCCGGAAGGGATTTACCACTATTACATCACCGAAGATTTTCCGTATATCCCCCGTCAGTGGCGGGGGACTCCGGATCCCAGTTTTATGAAACGCGGTCCGGGACCGGGAGGCCGCGGACGACGCGGATTCGGTCCGCCCCCTTTCGGTGGTCCGCCGCCTGGGTTTGGACAACGACAGGGATTCGGACAGAGCCAGGGATCGGGGCGCAGTTTCAACAACTGAACTGAGACAGGAAGCACGAGCGATGCAGACTGAAATCAGAAGGAGGCAGACTCACTCATGAATTAAAGCGTGCGTGCCAATTAAAGCGTGCGTGTCCGGGATTTATTTTCCCGCATGCGGCTGCGAGCGCGTGACAGCGTGGGGCCGATCGAGTTTTCCGGAATGTCCAGATCACTGCTAATCTGCTGGTAGGACTTTCCCTGCAGATGATACTGCTCCACAATCTGGGCGTCCGCGGGAGGCAGCTGGCGGATCATGTTCTGGATCTCCTCCTGATCATCAATCATCTGCTGCTGACGGGAGGGTTCATCGGAGACACGTTCGAGCCGGGAAGTCGTGGCGACATGCCCTAGAGCTTCAGCCATCCGGCGCTCGACCATTTTTTTTACAATTACCCGTCGCGAGATCACGGTCAGATAGGTCGCGAGGGAGCTGTGGCCACGAAAATTGCGGAGTACACGGTAATCGTTGGCCAGTAAGACGAGGAAGACTTCTGACAACAGATCATCAATGTCGTTGTCAGTCACACGAATACTGCGGGCATGAGCGGTGTGATGAATCACATGTGTAAACAGGCCAATGAACCGGTCTACGAAGTCTTTCCATGCACCCGGCTCTTCCGCTATGCAGCGTTTGAGCAAATTTTTATCAATATCCGTGAGAGCCACAAATCGCCCCAATTCATTTAGAAAACTGCCTTAATGGCAGCAAGCGAGTTTAAGCCTGCAACTCATTATACACCGAAGTCCCGTATTCGTGTTGGAAAAAAACAACTGAATTCAAAATGAGGGCTTCGATCAGATCATCAGTAGTAAAATCTGAGCTTTTGGCACGCGGACTTTACTAGGATCTACAATTTAAGGCAATACGAGCCTGTAAAATAAACATTAGAACACATATTTTACGTCTTAGAAGCTAAATTAAAGACGTTTTGTATACATTTTTCTAACAGGCTGCGTAGTCCGTCACTGCGGTTTTACCCCTTTTGGGCGGGTTCCTGAGGCGTCTCTGACGGTAATTCTTCTTCCAGCGGAGGGGCTGGTCGGCGGTAAAGCAGCAGGGCGACCCCCGCAATCACGAGTGGAATACTCAGCATCTGACCAACACTGAGGGGCAGATTTTCCGCGAAGGCAGCCTGGCGGAGCTTAAAGAACTCCAGCACAAAACGGGCGGAGAAGACCGTGATGAAGAAGAGCCCGATCAACAGACCGCGGGGCGTTTGTGCTTTGTACTTGCGATAGACCAGCAGCAGGAGCAGGAAGATACACCCATAGCAGAAGGATTCGTAAAGCATCACCGGGTGGCGTGGAAGCAGTTGTTCTTCTTTACTGAGTAACAGGCCATCTTTAAAGACGACCGCCCAGGGCACGTCGGTGGTTCTGCCCAGAATTTCCGAGTTAAAAAAGTTCCCGATGCGGATGAAGAAGCCGGCCAGAGCGACCGGAATCGAAAGCCGGTCCAGCAGCCAGAGCAGCGGCTGATCCGGGTGTTTGCGTGAATACAGCCAGGCGGAGAGGGTAATCCCGACGGCAGCCCCGTGACTGGCCAGTCCCCCGCGCCAGATCTGCAGAAAGCGAATCGGGTCGCTGAGATATTCCAGCGGATGATAGAACAGACAATGCCCGAGCCGGGCTCCGATAATGGTCCCCAGCACCATGTAGATCAGCAGCGATTCGACATCATCTACGTTGCGTTTTTCGGTACGAAAGATCCAGCGGAGCAGCAGGTAGCCGCAGATGAAGCCGGCGGTAAAAAAGAGTCCGTAGTAACGGATCTTAATCGGACCGATTTCAAACAGGACACGATTGATGTCCCACTGCAGATAGGCAATCAATGGATTCACGTGACTCAATTCTCCCAAATTCCGGAATGGGGGATCTGCGATTCAATTCTGTGATTTCAGAACGCGTTCAATTTGCTATGATGCTCAGACCGAAAGATAGACCATTCTGCGAGTTAAGCCTAGTCCGAATTGGTGTTTCCTGCGGTGATTGAGACTGATCACCTGTTTTTATGCCCTTCCCTGCCGAAAGGCTGATCTGACAATGAACACGGTACTGCCACGCATCATCTCAGGAGCGGTCGCCTGTGCCGCCGGTCTGGGACTGTGGGAAATCGTGCATCTCAAAGGCACGCTGCTCTTTCAGCGTTTTTCGCTCTCCTCGCTGGCAGCCGCCTGTTGTGTGATCGTGGGCGTCCTGGGAATTGCGGGTTGTCTGGCAGCGGATCATTTCTGGAAATCGGTACTGCCCGTCGTGATGCGGTTCAGGGAACAGATTACTGCGTCACGGAAACCGCTGGATCACTGGTCGGGGAGCCTGTTGCTCTCATTTTCGCTGATCGTCTATTTCGTGGCGATGCTCACTCTGCTGCCTCAACAACCTTTGCCCGAGGGAAATGACCAGGCAGCGTTTCTCACTCAGGCGCGCACGGTTCAGGAAGCTGGGGGCGCTGCGGGTCTGCTCCAGCAGCTTTTTGCAGGTGAGTATACCGAAGCCAATCAACACCCGCTCTACGTGGCGATCCTCTCGTACTTTCCCGACTATGAAGCGGGAAAACGTTTCTCGGCGATGTGCGGGCTGGCGGCCCTGCTGCTGTTCTCCTTTGGAATTGCCCGGTTGTATGGCAATGTCGTGGGGGGACTGACCGGATTGCTGCTGGCGGTCAACGCGGCCTGGTGCCGACTGACAGGACAGGTGGTCTGTGAAGGATTGCTGCTGTTATTTGTCGCGGGACTCTGGCTGGTTGTCTTACGCATCCCCGATGATCGGACGAGTGAAACGCGGTCGCGCTTCCTCTGGATCGGTGCGGGGCTGCTGCTGGGACTGGCCTGGCTGACCAAGGGTACCGCACTGGTGCTGCTGTTGGGAGTTTTGCTCTGGCGCGTCTCGTATGCCATCGACTGGCGGCGGTGCATCCCGGTCCGGTTCAAAACGGAGTCTGCGCAAACAGAAACGGAAGTCCGAACGATCTCCTGGAAACAGGCGTTGCTCAGCCTGGCGCTGGTGTTCGGGAGTTTTATCATGATCGCATCTCCCCTGCTGGTGCGAAATGCGCGCGTGTATGGCAGTCCGACGTTTAATGCCAATTCGTATCTGCTCTTCGAAGATGAGTTCACGGAGCCGCACGCCCTGATCGAGCAACGGGGATCGATAGGCAGTGCTGCCAGGCACTACTGGCAGACGCATACCATCACGCAGATGGTTAAGCGGGAAGTAAAAGGACTGGCGTGGCAGATTTTTATTTTTCTGCGCGGCCTGGGCCCCCTGCCCTTTAATGAGGGGCGCTTGTTCTTCGGACTGCTGATGTTTCCTTTTCTGCTGGCAGGACTGCTGGCAGAAACAGGACCAGCGCGACGATTGTACCTGATCTGGATGCTGTTGTTCTGGCTGGCGTTCGCCTGGTATCTGCCGATCGCCGCCGGAGAACGCTTCCTGATGCCATTGCTGCTGCCGACACTCGGATTCGTCAGCCTGGGGATCGTGCGCGTGGGTCAGTTGCTCGTTCAACGACGCACGACCTGAGAATCGATTGTATGATCAATCGAATGGATCAGGCGGGGCTTGACCATTTTTTCCGTAGCAGGGGCATGATGACCGGCACGAGCCAGAGGGCGATGCAGAACAGTCCGAGTCCTGCTGAGATCGGTCGATTGAAGAAGGAGAGCAGACTGTCGTCCTTGGTCAGGTTCTGGATAAATGACTGTTCCAGCTGACCGCCCAAGATGATGCCCAGCACGACCGGGCCGAGCGGAATGTCAAACACTTCCAGGACAAAACCGAGCATCCCCATCCCCAGCATGACCCAGACATCGAAATAACTGCCGTTGATCGAGTAAGCTCCGACGACACAAAACATCAGTATCATCGGCATCAGAATCCGGCGGGGGATGCGCACCAGTTGCGAGCCACTGCGAATCGCCAGAAAACCGAGCGGAAATAAGAGCAGGTTCGCGACGATAAAGGTGAGGTAAATGCCGTGTACGAGCACCAGCTGTTCGGTGTTCTGAAAGATCTCCGGCCCGGGGGTGATGTTCTTCATCAGCAGCACGCCGATCACGATCGCAGTGACCGAGTCGCCGGGAATACCCAGTACAAGGGCGGGGATCCAAGCCCCGGCGAGTGCGGAGTTGTTGGCACTGGTCGCATCGCCAACGGCATCGAGGGAACCTTTACCGTACTCTTCGGGTGTTTTGGAGAACTTTTTGGAGACTGCGTACGAAATCCAGGCTGCGATATCGGCACCGGCGCCGGGAATCATGCCGATGGTCGAGCCGATGCAGCTGGAACGGAGCCAGCTGAATTTGCGTTTCCAGAAATGGGGCAGCACGCCCCCGAAGACGGGCTTTAAATGTCGGAACAGTGAATGATCGTCTTCCTCTTTCGTGGCTGACTCCAGCTTTTCGGCGGCTTCGTCGGTCTTGGAGGTCAGTGTATTCCGGAAGACTTCAGACAGACCGAACAGACCAATCATCGCGGGAATGAAATTGATGCCGGTAAACAGTTCGTCGAAGCCGAAGGTGAAGCGGGGCACACTGTGGACTTCGCTCAAACCGACGGTGGAGAACATCAGGCCGATCATCAGGGCCAGGGCTCCTTTGAGTCGGGAGCCAGTCGAGACGATGGCAGCACAGCTCAAGCCGAGCACGTAGAGCCAGAAGTATTCGTAGGTGGTAAATTGAAAGGCGATTTTCGCCAGTTGCGGAGCCGCCACGATTAATATCAAAGCGCCAAACAGTCCGCCGAACACACTGAAGACCAGTGACACGCCGAGCGATGTTTCATGCAGGCCGCGGCGGGTGAGCGCATAAGCGTCGTCGGTATAGGCGGCCGACGAGGGGGTCCCCGGTATCCGTACCAGCGTGGTCGGGATGTCGCCGGCAAAGATGCTGCAGGCTTCCAGAGTCACAATCGCGGCGATGGCAGAGAGGTTATCCAGATAGAAGGTCAACGGGATCAGCAGCGCGACGGCCATGGTGGCGGTCAGCCCGGGGATGGAACCGACAAACAGTCCATAGACGGCCGAGAGGAAGATCACCAGCAGGACTTCAGGAGTTGCTATGTTCTGTATCGCGGTAATGAATGTCGATTCCATGATGTTTCTTCAGAGCGCCAGAGGAGGATACAGGATTCAAAAAGAGGTACGAGAGAATTACCAGCCGAAAATGCCCCGGGGGAGTGGGACGCGAAGCAGCTGGGCAAACAGGGAATAAATCCCGGGAATCAGGAACAATGTAATCAGGGCACTGATCCACCAGCGGGTCCCCAGTTTCCAGAGCAACAGGAACAGGATCGCACCGGCAGTCAGCACAAAGCCCAATCTTTCGGCGAACAGCTGATAGGCGACAATCCCCAGCAGAACCAGCACCGTGTTTACAACACCTTGTGAGGTGACCGTGTCTTTCGTCACATCGGGGGCCAGTGCGTGGACTTTCTTTTGCACGGCAAGACAGCCGAGGATGACACACATGGCAACCGCCAGCAGGCCGGGAAAGACCAGAGGACCGGTTCCCTTCGAGGACATCTGTCTAAAAGCATCGCTGGTGAGAAGCTTTCCGAGCGTTTCGTCGTTGGATTCCAGGAAGACCGCGAACTCATCGTTGGCCCGGTAGCGAGTGCTCAAGCCGGCGTCCCGCATGGTTTCGGGAAAGGTTTTGCCCTGCACGGTGATTTCGCCGTCGATGATTTTTTTGACGGCGGTGGAGATTTTGTTGACGATCGGTGCGGGAGTTCCTTTCGGAACCGCCAGGCCATTCCAGCCGGAGATGCTCCAGTTCATTCCCTGCGAGGCGAACGTGGGGACATTCGGGAATTCTGCCAGCGGTTCGTCGGCCATGACGCCCAGGCAGCGGACCTGTCCGGATTCATACAGCGTTTTCGCTTCAGGCAGACTGCAGCAGACCAGATCGACGCCGCCGCTGGCCAGTTCCTGCAGGGAGGGACCGGCGCCGTTCATGGGAATCCATTTAATGTCGTCGGCGTTCAGTCCGCAGAAATCGAGCCAGCCGGCCAGTGCCAGGTGCCAGATCCCTCCGGCGGCGGTACCGGTGGCGGTCAGCTTGCCGGGATTCTGTTTCACGTAGTCGCGGAGTTCCTGGGCGTTCTGGAAGGGGGAATCTTTTTTCACGAACACGGCCCCCGCTCCGTCGACAAGCGAGATGATGGGTTCCGAGTCGTGCCAGGTGAGAGAGGTCAGATCCTGCCAGTGGAGCATGTTGAGTTCGCCGGTGATGATGGCCAGCGTGTAACCGTCCGGACGGGCATTCAAGCCGCGACTGTGTCCTGTGACACCGCGCCCGCCGGTGGCATTGATGACATTGACGGGAACTTTGAGTTCCTGTTCGAGGAAGACCGCCAGTTGCCGCGAAGTGCGGTCGGTGGCTCCGCCGACGGACCAGGGACAGATGACGGTGATGGGCCGATCCGGATAATCATCGACCGATTCCGCAGCACACCCGCTGAGCAACAGGAGCAGGCTGAGCAGAATCGATTTGTACCGGACACTTACTTCAATGATCGCGCGCTGATTCATCAGTTCAGTACCAGAAGGCTTTCTCAGGCTATATTTCAGGAAACAGGACTGCCAGTGCAGTGAATTAGAATCTTTAGAATGCAGGGGAAGGTACCAGCTGTCAACGACCAGCGGGACCATGAACAGTGGTTTCATTAAGTTCCCATGAATAACTTAAGAACCAAAAATATTGAAACGAAACCAGGTGCCGCTGAGTACAATATATAAGAGAAGGTTTCTGAGCTATAAAATCGCCTGTTTACAGGAGATCAGGCGATGACTGATCTTGCAAAACGGTCTCTGTAAAGGTTACGCTATAGATATAGATTCCTGCCAATATGTATCCTCCCTCAGTCTGATCGTGTGCTGACACAGCGCTCCGAGCCTTCGATCTGGAGCGATCTAAATAGAGATCATACACTGAGTTTTCCCGCCTTAAGGTTTAATTTGAATGCGATTGTTTCGAACGTTATCTCGAACTCCCCTCCGCGCCCCTCTGCGAGCAACCTGCTTTGCTGCCTGTGGTCTGCTGTGCGTTCTCTCGGCGAATTCAGTCAAAGCCGAAGTGTCGAGTGTTGAAAAGTCAGAAAAACTGTTTAACTCCCAAGTGAAACAGTTCATCAGCAAATTCTGCCTGGACTGCCACACAGGCAAAGATGCAGAGGCCGGTCTGGCACTGGAAAAGTTCACAACCCGGACCAGTATTCTGGAACAGCGTGAAGAGTGGGAAAAGATTGTCAAGCGGATTCAGATTCAATCCATGCCTCCCAAAGACGCGGGTGAGCTGCCCTCCGATCAAGAGCGTGAAGATGTGCTGGCCTGGTTCGACGACGCGCTGTATGGCGTTGACTGTTCGGGAGACGTGAACCCCGGTCGCGTGACCATCCGTCGTCTGAATCGTAACGAATACAACAACACAATCCGCGACCTGATCGGCGTGGATTTTTCCCCAGCCGAGAACTTCCCTTCGGACGACGTGGGGTATGGCTTTGATAATATTGGCGATGTGCTCTCACTGCCCCCCCTGTTGATGGAAAAATATCTCGATGCGGCTGAGCAGATCTCTGAGAAAGCAATCTTTGCCAACACGCCAGAGAGTTACCCCTGGAAAAAGATCTCTGATAAACAATTGAAGAAAGAGGGAGCCGTCACCATCCGCCGCAGCGGAGCCGGCTTCCACTCCCGCGGCACGCTGAAAGGAACGGTGAACCTGAAGCAGGATGGCGAATACGAAATCCGCATCATTGCTGGTCAGACGCCTGCCGGAGATGAAGCAGCGAAGATGGAAGTCAAACTGGATGGCAAGCCGCTGAAAACTTTTGAAGTGAAAGCGGATCGGAATTCTCCCGAAAAGTACACACTTCCCAAAGCAATCAAACTGCCCAAAGGGAAGCATGATCTGGAGATCTCCTTCCTGAATGACTTTTACGATCCCAAGGGACCGCCCAAGAAACGGGACCGGAACCTGTATGTGAATGAAGTCGCTGTCCGGGGACCGAAGGGCAAGCTGCCCGATGACGTCCCTGCTTCCCACCATAAGCTGATCACCTGCACGCCGGAGAAGGGTCGTTCGGAGCGTTATTGTGCCGAGCGGATTTTCAAACCATTCATGGAGCAGGCTTTCCGCCGCCCAGTGTCTCGTAACGAAATGAAACCGATTGTGGATCTGGTCACCGCGACGGTGGAATCGGGGCGGACGTTTGAGCAGGGAGTCCAGGTAGGCATGCAGGCGGTGCTGGTTTCCCCTCACTTCCTGTTCCGGATCGAAGGCCTGCAGGACAGTGAAGACGAATCGAACAAGATTCAAAATGTAGCACAATACGAACTGGCTTCGCGGCTCTCCTACTTCCTGTGGAGCAGCATGCCGGACGAAAGACTGTTCAGCCTGGCTGGCCAGGGACGCCTCGACGATCCGCGCACACTGCGGATGGAAGTCAAGCGGATGCTGGCCGACCCCAAATCGGAAGCCTTCGTGAAAAACTTTGCCGGTCAGTGGTTGAACCTGCGAAACCTGGAGGATCTTTCTCCCGACCCACGCAAGTTCCGCGTCTTCAATACTCAACTCAAAGCAGACATGCGTCGCGAGACCGAAGAGTTCTTCGCCTACATCATGCGGGAAGACCGCAGCGTGGTGGACTTCATCAACGCCGACTACACCTTCATGAATGAAAACCTGGCGAAATTCTATGGCAATGATAAAGTCAAAGGGGAAAAGTTCCAGAAGGTCAACCTGGACAAATCCCGGCGGGCCGGCCTGATTACCCAGGCCAGCATTCTGACGCTGACCTCGAACCCGGAGCGAACCTCTCCGGTTAAACGGGGTAAATGGATTATGGAAAATATTCTGGGAACTCCCCCACCGACACCGCCGCCGAATGTCCCGGAACTGGAAGAGTCTGCAGAGGGCAAGCAGAACATGACCCTGCGTGAACAGCTGGCTCTGCACCGCAAGATGCCGGGCTGTGCGGCCTGCCACGATCAGATGGATCCCCTGGGGCTGGGTTTTGAAAACTTCGATGCCATCGGCCGCTGGCGTACGAAAGAGGGGAAACATAAAATTGATGCATCGGGTAAATTACCCGATGGCCGGACATTTGAGAGTCCCGTACAATTAATCGGGATTCTGGAACAGCAGAAAGACGGTTTCTGCCGATCTTTAACAGAGAAGATGCTGACATACGCCATCGGTCGTGGGACTGAATATTACGACAAATGCGCGATAGACGAAATCACTGCGAATTTTACCGCCAAAGGGTATCGCTTCTCGGAGCTCGTCACCGAAATTGTTCTCAGCGATCCCTTCCTGAAACGTCAGAAAGGTTCTCGAAAATGACTAATCTTCTGAAACGCCGTACATTCCTGAAAGGGATCGGAACGACACTGTCGCTGCCGCTGCTGGATATCATGCAGCCTCAGCCCGGCATTGTGTCAGCCGCGACCGCTGCGGGAAAACCACCAGTGAGAACCGCGTTCATCTTTTTCCCGAACGGAGTCATCGGTCCGTCCTGGTTTCCCACCTCAGCCGGTGCGAATTATGAAATGCCGAAATCGTTAAAACCGCTGTCAGATCTGAAATCGGATATCAATGTGATTTCGGGACTGGCCCAGATCAATGCCCGGGCTCTGGGTGATGGTCCGGGTGACCATGCCCGTTGTGCCTCGGTCTATCTGACCAGCGTACACCCGACCAAGACCAGTGGTGCCGACATCAAAGCCGGTATCTCGGTCGATCAGATCGCCGCGCAGCAGGTAGGACATCAGACCCGCCTGCCTTCACTGGAACTGGGGCTGACGCGCGGTCGCAACGCCGGCCAGTGCGATTCCGGCTATAGCTGTGCTTACTCATCGAACGTTTCCTGGCGTTCACCTTCCACGCCGACTTCGAAAGAAATCGTCCCCAAGCTGGCGTTCGAGCGTTTGTTCGGCGGTGGTGCCGAGCGGGAGAAAGAGCGTGCCCGTCATCTGAAAGACCGCCAGAGTATTCTGGATCTGGTCAAACACGATGCAGACCAGTTGAAAAAGCAGCTGGGAAAAAGCGACCAGCGAAAGATTGACGAATACTTCACCAGTGTGCGTGAGATCGAACAGCGGATTGAACGCAGCACGCACCACGAAAAGATCAAGCCACCGGAAATGCGGCTGCCGGACGGAATCCCCAGCGATCTGCAGGAACACGTCCGTTTGATGTACGACATCCTCCTGCTGGCTTTCCAGACTGATTCCACTCGAATCGCCACCTTCATGGTGGGCAATGCCGGCAGCAACCGGACGTATCCGATGGTGGGTGTCAATGCTGGTCACCACGCACTGTCGCACCATCGGAATGATGAAAAGAAAATTGCCGACCTGCAGAAAATCGATGAATATCTGACCTCGCAGTTTGGTTACTTCCTCAAACGGCTGAAAGCGACACCCGAGGGGAACAGCAACCTGCTGGACAACTCGATGATCTGCTACGGCAGTGCCATCGGCGACGGGAACCGACACACGCACCACGATCTGCCGATCATCCTGGCTGGTAAAGCAGGTGGCACGATCAAGACCGGTTATCATCACCAGGTCAAAACAGAAACGCCGCTGGCGAACCTGTACCTGTCGATGCTGGACCGGATGGGAACGGACGTGACTTCGTTCGGCGACAGCACCGGGCGTCTGAGCATTATCGACTCCTGATTTTCGTTCGCTTCCAATTTAATGATGCACGTAAAGGCTGCTGATCATAGCCGATCAGCAGCCTTTTTTGCTGGATGCGATTCCTATAGACACAGTTTCCTATCTGCCTTAACATTACGCCCCCGAACGCACATCCTGTACAGTCACCCCCATCCCCCAGAACATGCACTGGTATGGAAACCTCCCTGCATCGTCAATTGAAATCCTACTATGCTCCCAATGCGGAGTGCGAGGAAGTCACGCTGGGCGCCTATCGTATCGACGCGATCGACGGTGATCGACTGATTGAAATTCAGCATGGTTCTCTGGGCGCGATCCGGGACAAGGTGCGTTGTCTGCTGGAAGATTACGATGTGCACGTAGTCAAACCGATCGCCGTTCGGAAGTACCTGATCAAACGGAAGAAGAAGAATGGCGAAACCATTTCGTCACGATTCAGCCCCCGGCGCGGTTCGGTATTTGACCTGTTTGAAGACCTGGTGCATTTCACGAATGTGTTCCCGCATCCCCGCCTGACGCTGGAAGTCGCGCTCACAATTCAGGAAGAGCATCGCATCGCTAAAAAGCCACGTCGCTTCCGCGGGAAAGACTATCGGGTGGAAGATCGGGTATTGCGTTCTGTTGAGGAACAGATCGAATTGAATACCGCTGACGATCTGTTGAAACTGATTCCCGGTAAACTGCCGAGCCCCTTTCATACCAAGGATCTGGCGAAAGCAGCAGGCATCCAGCGCTGGCTGGCGCAGAAGATGGCGTACTGCCTGCGGAACACGGGTGCCATTAACCTGGTGGGCAAAGAGAAGAACGCACTGCTGTACGAAGTGGCGACGGGAGATCAGGCTGCTGCCTGAGCATGAAAAAAAGGAAACTCCCGAAATGAAAAATTGTGAGCTTCAATCACAATAGATTTGACTACCAACCAACTTACTCAAAATCCGTACAGAGCCATTAAGTCCTAGGCTGCCGCTGACACATATGGCCATAATTTCTCGGCAGTCAAAATAACCCAAGTTGCCATCCGTATTGGCACAAGCGGTCTCTTTTTCGGGAGTTTCCCTGTTGAAAACAGTTACCAGACCGAAGCGAGTTGTGTCTTGTCCCTGCTACAGAAACACCCGGATGTAGATAGACCACCAGCGCTGTTATTATGATCTCAGGATCAACAACACACACGAAAGCGAATCAAAATACGATGAGTGAGATAATACTCAGGCTTGAGTCAGAGTGATTCTCAGAAAGAACAACCTTAACCTGGCCCGTGTATCTGTAAAGGTTTTGACTGAAGACAGTCTCAATCGGAATGGCTTAATTTTAAAAATCTTCTGCTTCCTCAGCTCGCCAATTCGTTCTGATTTCTTTGAAAACTGAAACGAATCAGTGTGACAGTTGAAAGCTAATTCTCAGATTAACTTTTCTTCACAGAGAGTCAACAAAGATGCGAAGAAAAACCATGTGAAAAAAAAATTCGCTTTTTTCTTCAGTGACAACTTACCGAAGATTGACATTCTACATGTAAAACAAAACGGGAACGACCGAATGATCGTCCCCGTTTTTTATCTGTCTCGTTCAGAAATGGGTCGTGTTTTTCAGAGCACACCTTTGGATGAAGGGACTCCCTGCTGCCGGGGATCAATGGCCACAGCCTGACGCAGCGCCCGCGCGGTGCCTTTAAAAATCCCTTCCGAAATATGGTGACTGTTCGCACCATGATGCAATACGTGATGCAGGTTGAGCAGACCATTGGAAGAAAAGGCCTGCCAGAATTCCCGCACGAGTTCGGTATCGAACTGGCCAATTTTTTCGGTTGGGAACTCGACCTGAAAGACAAACCAGGGACGTCCACTCAAGTCAAGTGCCGCGGTAACGAGCGTCTCTTCCATGGGAATGGTCAGAGAGCCATAGCGCGTGATCCCTTGCTTATCTCCGAGTGCCTGGCAGAGTGCTTTCCCCAGGCAGATGCCCACATCTTCGACCGTGTGATGATAGTCGACTTCCAGGTCGCCGTTGGCTTTGATGGTCAAATCGAACAGCGCGTGCCGGGCCAGCAGGGTCAGCATGTGGTCAAAGAAGCCGACGCCGGTCTGGATATCGGACTGACCTGTGCCATCCAGTTCCAGGGTCAATTCAATCTGGGTTTCAGCGGTATCACGTTTGATTGATGCTTTACGGCTCATCTCGGGCAGTTCATGTCTAAAGGGAGTAAGTGGGTCAATTATCAAAGTTTACCGTGCAGCGATCGAATCACCAAAATGCATCACCACAGCCGGCCTGCTTCGTCTCAATTCGAGGAGACACGCGCGGTGTGAATTGTATAACCGTTCCAATCGCACCCGGCTGAAAGTAAAACTGTGACTGTTCTAACAGTCGCTCAGCCGATCTCTTGGAGGGCATCCAGTACGTGTTGAATCTCGGCATCGGTACCAACCGTGATTCGCAAACCGTCGAGCGTTCCCTCTTCCAGGGAGAACTGCATGTAACGCACCAGGATTTTCCTGCGTTTGAGTTCCTGGTATCGCCGCTCATGTTCTCTGTCGGAGTGGGTGCACCAGACAAAGTTGGTCTGACTGTCGACCGCTTCGAAACCGAGGTGGCGCAGCTGCTCGATCAGGTAGCTGCGGGTCGCGCGAATCTTCGCAGTGTTCTCCTGCATCCAGTCCTGATCTTTGAGTGCTGCGGTCGCTGCAGCCAGGGAGAGGGTGTTGCAGTTATAGCTGTCTTTGACTTTCCGCATACCGCTGATCAGATCGGGATGCGCGACCGCGAAGCCGAACCGGATGCCGGCCAGGCTGTATGACTTACTCAAGGTGCGGGTCACGACCAGTTGGTTGCCGCGGTCTGTTTTGAGCAGTTCCCCCTGGTGCGGCTGGTCACAGAAATCGCCGTAGGCTTCGTCGAGGACAAGCACGCCCTGCGAGGGGATCAGCGAAAGCAGGTCTGCGTCGGACCAGCGGTTGCCCGAGGGGGCATTGGGATTGGGAACGAAGAGAATTTTACTGTCTGCTGCCAGTTGTTGTGCGGAAGCGGGCCAGCTCCAGTCCGGGTTGAGCTGAATCTTCTGAAAGCGAGCTCCCTGGATCTCTGCCAGCGTTTCATACAGCGTGTAACTCGGATAGGGTGCCGAGACCAGTTGCCCCTGATCGACGAAGGTCCGCATCAGGATTGTCAGAACTTCATCACTGCCGTTACCGGGCAGGATCCAGTCGGGATCGACCTGGAACAGTTCTGCGGCAACTTTCCGGAACTCGGTTGCCAGCGGATCGGGATAGATATTCAGCCGTCCTTCCAGGGTCTGCTGGACCGCTTCGAGCACGCGGGGGGACGGGGGGTAGGCATTTTCGTTGGTATTCAGTTTGACCCAGCCAGACTCCTGAGGCTGCTCCCCGGGAGTGTAGCCTGCCATCTGCTGAACCAGTGGTCGAAACAGACTCATATTCTTCTTCTCAATGTAAACCTTAAAAGTTGCCCGTCCCTGTCATTACCCTGGAATCTCCTGAGCGAAACCTATAACAGGACAAGCCGCGCCCCATGTGAGTTCTCACAATTCACAGCATTTCTGTGTCCTGCCTCAGAGATTCTTCTGAGACAGCGACGCGAACACCCTGATGTCAGACGTTAAACAGGAAGTGACAGATATCGCCATCCTGCATGATATACTCTTTGCCTTCCACGCGGAGCTTACCCGCTTCCCGAATGGCTTTCTCCGACTGGTACTGTTCCAGGTCCGCAACCGAAAAGATTTCGGCGCGAATGAATCCCCGTTCAAAGTCGGAATGGATCACGCCGGCCGCCTGCGGCGCGGTAGCACCGATGGGAACCGTCCAGGCACGGATCTCGATTTTACCGGCTGTGAAATAACTCTGCAGTCCCAGTGTGTGGTAAGCCGCCCGGGCGACTGCGGCGAGCGCGGGTTCTTCCAGGCCGACGCTCTCCAGCATCTCATGGCGATCTGCTTCGTCGAGTTCTGCAATTTCTGCCTCGAGGCGTCCACAGACGACGACGACTTCGCCCCCCTCCTCGGTGGCCCGTGCCCGTACCCGTTGTACCAGTTCTCCTTCGCCGAGAATATCATCTTCATCGACATTCGCCAGATAGAGGACTGGCTTGGCAGTGAGGAACTGATAGCCTTTGAAGATTTTCCGTTTTTCCGGATCATCAAAGGTCAGCCCGCGGAGTGGCTTTTCTTCCGCCAGCCAGGCAGCACAGGTTTCCAGGACGGCCAGCCGCATTTTGGCTTCCGCGTTGCCGGAGCGGGCGGTCTTGGCGGCCTTGTCTTTGGCCGAATCGACCGTCTGCATGTCCGCCAGCATCAGTTCCATGTCGATGGTTTCGATGTCGCTGATCGGGTCGACTTTGCCTTCGACGTGGATCACGTCGCTGTTTTCAAAACAGCGGACCACGTGCAGGATGGCGTCGACATTACGGATGTGGGAGAGGAACTTATTTCCCAACCCTTCCCCTTCCGAAGCCCCCCGCACGATCCCGGCGATGTCGACGAGCCTTAAAATCGCGGGGATGACTTTATCGGTGGTAATGTATTTGTGAATGATTTTCAGCCGCGGATCGGGCACGTTGACGATGCCCACATTGGGTTCAATCGTACAGAAGGGATAATTTTCACTCGCGATCCCCGCCGCGGTTAAGGCGTTAAATAACGTCGATTTACCCACATTCGGCAGGCCAACAATACCAGCTTCCATAGCTCTTTTCAGTCATCAGAGAATATTTGAGATCAACCTGACCCGGCTGACACTACCGGCCGTACACCACACAGGTTCTGTTATCTAATTCCGGCCCATCATAGCGAACTGGGGATTCAAAAGGAAATGATCGCCAGAGGTCCTTTTTCCCCTTAATTCCGGGAATCTTCGTCGGACAACCAACACAAACGCTGCAGGCGGAGTAGAAATCTAAGACATGTTAAATTATTGCTACCTTTCCCTGATACGGATAGTTAAACTGGAAGGTGGATATTCTCGAAAAATCGATTCATATCTGAATGACCTCCCGGATTTCGACACCACAATGAGTAGGCTATGCGACCCATTATACACCTTGTGACCTGCACCCTGATTCTATTGGTCACCTTCACTCACTGTCCCGCCGGCAGTACAGACACCACGAAGCCAAACATTGTTCTGATCGTCACAGATGATCAGGGCTATGGGGATATTGCCGCGCACGGCAACAAGATGATCAAAACCCCCAACATGGATGAGCTGTACCGCAAGAGTCTGCGTCTGACCAACTTTCATGTGGATCCAACGTGTGCGCCTACCCGTTCTGCCCTGATGACGGGTCATTATTCTACCCGGACTGGTGTGTGGCATACGATCATGGGGCGTTCGCTGATGGACACGAACGAAGTCACCCTGGCCGAAGTCTGTAAGAGCAACGGTTACAAAACCGGCATGTTCGGGAAATGGCACCTGGGGGACAACTACCCGATGCGTCCACAGGACCAGGGCTTTGAAACCGTCGTCCAGCATGGCGGCGGTGGAGTCACCCAGACCCCGGATTACTGGCAGAACGACTATTTCGATGACACCTACCTGCGTAACGGCAAGCCGGAAAAGTTCAAAGGCTACTGCACGGACATCTGGTTTGATGAAGCACTGAAGTTCATCGAAACAAATAAATCAGAGCCGTTCTTTGCTTACATCGCCACTAATGCTCCCCACAGTCCCTACCTGGTCGATCCCAAATACAGTGATCCCTACGCTGCCAAAGGGGTGCCGGCACAGATGGCTGCCTTTTACGGTATGATCACCAACATTGATGAGAACATGGGGCTGCTGGAACGCCGCCTCAAGGAATGGGGGCTGGACGAAAACACGATCCTGATTTTCATGACCGACAACGGCACCGCCGCCGGTTTCAAACGTCCCAAACCAGGCAACCTATCCAAAAAACAGCAGCGGCGTCTCTCCAAGGGCAAACCGATTGTGCTGGAAACCTGGCCCGGCTTTAACGCGGGGATGCGGGGCACGAAAGGTTCTGAATACGAAGGCGGACATCGGGTTCCCTGCTACATTCACTGGCCTGCAGGCAAGCTGACCGGCGGGAAGGATATTAACCAGCTGTCGGCCCATATCGATCTTCTTCCCACGCTGGCAGAGCTCTGTGACCTGACGATCTCCAGCGAGCTCAAGCTGGACGGGACCAGCCTCGTGCCGATTCTGAAAGGAAAGAAGGATGCTTTGCGGAATCGGACTTTGATCGTTCATTCACAGCGGATTGAAATTCCGGAAAAATGGCGCAAATCGTCAGTCATGACCGAACGCTGGCGGCTGGTGAACCAGAGCGAACTGTATGATATCCAGCATGATCCGGGTCAGACGAAAAACATCGCCGCTGAATTTCCGGGCGTGGTGAAATACCTGTCGGCAGAGTATGAAAAATGGTGGGAAAGCCTGAAGCCCCGCTTCAGTGAATACGTGCCGATCGGCATTGGTTCCCGGTTTGAGAATCCCGCGCATTTGACCTGTCACGACTGGCATGCTCCGATTCAGCAGGTTCCCTGGAACCATCAACTGATCGCCAAAAACCCGATTGCGAACGGCTTCTGGATTGTGAATGTACTGGAACCGGGAACGTATGAAATCACGCTGCGGTGCCGTCCGGAATCGGCACATCATCCACTGAAAAAAGGCGTCGCCCGGATTCAGATTGGAGATCAGAAACTGAAACAGGACGTGGATGAAGGCGATCTTTCTACCACCTTCACCCTGGAGCTGACCAAAGGCCAGAAGAAGCTGCAGACCTGGCTGGATGAAGGGAACGGCGTCTCGCGCGGTGCGTTTTTCGTCGAGATTTTCCGCAAAGAATAATCTTAATTCAAGCCGGCGCACATCATCGTTCAGGCAGAGCTGGCCTGGGCGATTCCCACCCGGGCCTGAATCCGATCGGTCTCGATCAGCTGCTTCAAACGTCGCTGATTCTCTTCCAACTGGTCCCGAGGATTCTCCTGATGCCAGAGATGGAACACGGAGGCGGCAAAGCGGGCATCCTTGTGATAGACGCCGTTACGGATCAGGCGTAACACGAGATCCGAATCTTCCATCCCCCAGCCGGTGTAGTCTTCGTCAAATCCGTTGACGGCAAGCAGGTCCGTTTTCCAGGCGGAGAGGTTACAGGTCTTGGCCCCTTCCCACTGACGGGCGATGCGGTGTCGATAGTGGCGTCCCAGAGGCAGGCGACACAAAGGCAACAGGCGGTTGATACTTTTGTCGCGGCGGGCGGCGAGCCATTGCCCCCAGGTCCAGACTTCGACAGGCAGTTTCTCTTCCAGAACCTGTTGTGAGAAGGACTCAGAGAGCAGCACGCGGTTTCCGGACAGGAACCAGCCCGTTTCCGCCAGGCGTTCGTGCTGCGCCAGGAACCAGGGAGCCGGGATGCAGTCACCGTCTGTAAAGACGATGTAGTCCGACTCGGCAGACTGAATCGCCCGATTGCGAATCGCTCCGGCCCGGAAGCCCTGATCGGGGTGCCAGACATGTTTGACCTTGAACGGGGCAGCTTCCTGGAAGGCCTCGATGACGGTCCGCGTTTCTTCCCGCGAACCATCGTCGGCGACAATCAGCTCATCGGGGGGACGCTGCTGGCTCAGATATCCCGCCAGCACGGCCTCCAGTGCCGTGGGCCAGTTGTATGTGGTGATAACGACAGCAAGTCCAGCCATGGAGTTTCAGAGCTCTTCCTGTTTTTCCCGGTTCAGAACCATCAGCTTCAGGTACCGATAATAGGTCCCTTCCGCATTGGAGATCGCCAGCATGAAGCCTTCTTTCCCATCCAGAAAACCAGCACGCAGAAAATAAGTGCGAATAAACATCCACAGTCCATGGCCGATGGCCTTGCAGAGGCCCGCCTGCTGATTCTCTTCCGACATCATTTTCGCGCCTGCGGTGGAATAGGAATTCATCGTGTTCAGAATCTGCTCCAGGGTCAGCAGAGATTCGTGAATGATGGGTTCTTTCAGTTTGCCGACTTTGCCATGCGTGATGAGCCGTTCGTGTACCAGATCGTCGCTGAAGTGTGCTTTGCCCCTGCGGAACAGACGCACCACTCGATCCGGCCACCAGCCACTGTGCTTCATATAGCGTCCACAGTAATTCGACCTGCGGGGCATGGAGTAGGCATCATGCCGTTTCGGCATCTGGATGATGCGTTTGATTTCTGTCTGCAGATCGTAAGAGATGCGTTCATCGGCATCGATCGAGAGGACCCAGTCTTTGGTCGCGTAATCCAGTGCGCGGTTTTTCTGGGGGCCAAAACCGGGCCAGTCCGTTTCGTAGACATGGTCCGTATATTCTTTGCAGATGGCGACGGTCTGATCGGTACTGCCTGAATCCAGAACAATGATCTCATCTGCCCAGGCAACGGAAGCCAGACACTCGCGAATCATGGGCTCTTCATTTTTGACAATGACGATAATCGATAACGACATAAAGCTGGCTTTAAAAACTTCAGTACGAATGGTCTATGTTTCACAGGAAGGTCGAACAAACTTCGAGATTGTCAACTGTGCGCGATCCTGTTAAAAGGAGAATCCTGATTGATATGAGTATTATGATCTATTTCGCCCTTTCCCGAAAGCTTGCCATGAGTTTGGCAGGAATCTGTGATCCCGAAAAGGGTAATCATCAAAATCATGAGATCCCAGGGTAAAATTGTCTGAATCCCCTCCCGCAACACCCGGTTTCCAGCTGTTTGATGACAGTGTCCCTTATACGACAATTCGCTGTCTCAAAGAAGAACAGTTACGTTCCGTCTGGCTGCTGGATATCTCAGGACGCGGGCTGACAACACTCAAACGCTGGCCTGTCAACTGGAAACTCCGCTGGAAATCCCTGTTCGGACAGTCCCAGCCGCAACGACAGGTCACAGGCGCCTGGCGGTTGTTAGAGGCGGGCGTGAATACCCCTCAGCCGGCGACACCCGTTTACCGTGCCGGTCAGTTTTATCAGCTGGAAATGCCCTTTATCGAGGGCACGACCGTGGATGAAGTGTTAAAAAACGCTTCCCCTGCTGCGCATTCCGAGCTGGCCCGCATTGCCAGAGAACTGGGAGAGATCGTCCGTCGACTGGCGGAAGCCCGGCTGCGACACCGGGACCTGAAACTGGAAAATGTCATCCTCAAGCCGCCCCAGTCAAACCAGGGGCCTCCCTCGCTCTGGCTGATTGATCCGGTCGGTATCCGACTCTGTAATTCGCTCGAAACGTCTCTGATCTGCATGCTGGACCGTCTGGCGATTCAACCCCTCAATGAAGGGATTCCCCTGCCACTCTCGCTGCAAATCATTTGTATACGCTCCGCTATCGGCAATCTGAGCCGACAGCACCGCAGGCAGTTCTTTCAAAGACTGAGAAATCAGTTGAAACGCTCAGTAAAACAGGCCTGAAACGCCGATTGATCTTGCCCCGATCGGCGAAAAACAATACAAGCCGTGACGTTGTACATCCTGCAGAAACTCCCCTCGTCTTAGCATGTAAGACACCGATCCCTCAGGTCTGACATGAATCAATCCGCTGACAATCCACTGTTCTTTAAATCTCCCCAGGTAGAAGCTTCCTTGGGAGCCCTCTGGTTGAAACGGGCGCTGATCTTATGGGCCGTCCTCTGGGTCGTAGTCAGTGTGAAATTTATTGTTCAACCGGAGCGAAAATCGGTTTATCCCTGCTTCGCTGATTCATCGATCAACTGGTGGGCCGACCGGAATCTGTACGACAACGAAGCCTATCATACAGGCTTTCGATATAGTCCCACTTTTGCGGTAGCGTTCTCTATTTTCGCAGTCTTCCCCCCCTCTGTCGGCGGAATTCTCTGGTCGGCACTGAATATTGGGTTGCTGGTCGTTGCGCTCCGTTTACTCGTGAAAGAGATTTTCCCTGGCGAGTGGTCTCAGCTTCAGGAGGCGACCTTCCTGATTCTCTGTCTGACAGGCTGTACGCGCGCGATCTGGTCTGCCCAGAGTAATGCCTTGATCTTCGCCTTAGCGGCTCTGGCAATCGTTTGCCTGAAAAAAGAACGCTGGTGGGGGGCCGCATTTATCCTGGCAGCTGCCGTGCATATCAAGCTCTGGCCGGCTGCTTTGGCGTTGCTGCTCATGGCACGTTTTCCGTTTCAGCTGGGACCGCGATTCGCGACAGCCTGTGCGTTGCTGGTGCTGCCTCCCTTTTTGACGCGTCCCCTGCCGGTCGTCGTTCAGCAGTACCAGAACTGGTACGAGCTGCTCACCGGCCCCTATCGCACACTCCGACAGGCGGGGCTGCGGGATGCTTACACGATTGCAGAGCACTTTGGCACCTACATCGACGACCGCGTCTACACGCTCCTGCAGCTGGGTATGGCGGGCCTGGCGCTGCTCTGGTGCCTGCGTCTGGCTAAAATCACCACCTCGAAAGAGGCTTACTTTACCGGCGTGCTGGTCACCTGGGTCTGCTGGCAGTTACTGGTGGGACCGGGTACGGAGCGTCTGACGTTCCTGCTGGCCACTCCGGTTGCCAGTTGGGCACTGCTGGTCAGTATTCGGGAACGCTGCTACCGCGGTCTGGCTCTGACGGCGTGGCTGTTGCTCGTTCCGCTGGGAATGGGCGCTGTAGAACGGCTCCTGCTGCCGATCGCTGCCTGGTCTCCCGCGATTTTACCGCTGGGCCTACTCCCGTTGATCGCCTGGCAGGTGGCGTATTTCGAAAGTCGTGCCCGCGAGAACCGGATCAGCCAGTCTGAGGACGTCGACGGGCAACCTGCTCAGAACGCATCCCTGGCTGCCTGATACGAACTTCTGCTAAGCGACCTTTGACTGCTGCTGTCCCAGGAGTGAGACCACCGCATCAAAGACCCGAGCTGCAGATAAATCTTTCATACAGCGGTGATGCCCCAGCGGACAGACCCGCTGCTGACAGGGACCGCAGTCCATCGCCAGCTGCAGATGTTGCCCCCGGTCGTAAAAGGTTTCGCTCCACATGATGTGCGTGGGACCGAACAGAGTGACTACGGGGACATCAAAGGGAGCCGCGAAGTGCCGCGGCCCGGAATCGGTTGTCACCAGCAGCTCCGCCTGTTGAATGGCGGCCTTGGTCAGTCCTAAATGCAAAGGTTCATCGGCCAGTGAGGTGACCAGGGGATGATTTGCCTGTTCGACAATCTGGATCGCTTCTTCTTTTTCAGCCGGTCCACAGACCACAAGCACCGATTTCTGCAATTCCCCGGCCAGTCGCTGGGCCAGTTCTGCGAAATGGGCGACCGGCCAGTGTTTCGCTGCTCCAAAGGCGCCCCCCGGATTCAGACAGATCAGCGGATGACGTTTGAACTCCGCAGACTGCTTGTTCCAGAAGGACTCCCAGCGCTGTCGATCTGCCTCTGTGACTGCCAGCTCCATTTTACGGGACAGTCCCGAGTTGGCCTGTAGATCAGACGATTCTTCGCCGATCAGGTGTGCGACAATCCGCAGATATTCATCCATGGCGGGATACGGTGTCGACCGATCCTTCGCAGACAGCACATCGGTCAACAGCCAGCCCCGGCCATCTCGCTGAATACCCACGCGTCTGGGAATTCCCGCCAGAAACGAGAGACAGGCACTGCGGAAGGAATTAGGAAACAGCACCGCGAGATCGAAGCGTTCCTGTCTCAGCTGGCGGAGAAACTGGAGTTGTGTTTTCAGGCTTTTTTCACTCACCCAATCCAGCGAATGATCCACCAGATCCAGGCCGTTCAGAACTTCAGCGACATAGGGCTTCTGGATCGCTGTGATTTCCGCGTTGCTGAACTCATCACGCAAGGCCCGCAAGGCGGGTGTTGCCATAACGGCATCCCCGATCCAGTTGGGTAGAAAGACTGCAATTTTCATCCGGCTTTTCGTTTCGGAGGCTCAATAGGTTGATTAAGGGGCAGGATATCAGGCTGGCTGGAGGCTTCACCGCGGATGATGCCCAGGATCTGCGTCGTGGAGATGCCGGGGGTAACCCCCAGCGCTTTGACTTCTCCGCCGTAGGCTTCAACCAGTTCCCAGCCGACGATTTCTTCTTTGGAGTAGGTACCGCCTTTGACGAGCAGATCCGGTTTCAATTCCTGAATGACTTCGCAGGGTGTCGATTCATCAAAGACAACCACATAGTCGATCCCCTCTAGAGCCGCCAGCATGAGAGCACGATGTTCCTGCCCGAAGATGGGACGATCCGGTGCCTTGTTCAGGGAACGCACACTCTCATCACTGTTGAGTGCCACGACCAGGCAGTCTCCTTCCGCTGAGGCCTGCTCCAGATAGGAAACATGTCCGACATGCATCACATCGAAACAGCCGTTGGTCAGAACGACCTTCTGTCCCAGTTTCTGCCGCGCTGTCACATGTCGCTTGAGCTCTTCCAGTGACAGCACTTTTTCACTCGTCGAGCGGGCTCCCATCAACAGGTCTGCCAGCATCTCTTCGCGGCTGATGGTGACCACGCCAATCTGTTCGACTTCCAGGCCGCCTGCCACATTCGCCAGACGCGCCAGGTCCGCAGGAGGAATCCCGGCTGCACTGCCGACACCAATCGTCGCCAGTACCATATCGCCTGCCCCGGTAATGTCATAGACTTCCCGTTTGCGGGTCGGGAGCAGTTCCGTGGTGCCATCGGCCTGCGTCAATGCGATGCCGTCACTGTCGAGTGTGACAAACACAAAGTCCAGATCGAGCTGCTCGCACAGCAGCTTTCCGGCCCGGAACGCATCGGTTTCGTTTTCGATTTCAAATTCGACCGCTTTTGAGGTCTCCAGACGATTGGGGGTAATTGCAGTGGCCCCGGAATAAATCTGATAATCACGGCCCGGACAGGGATCAGCGATGACAGGCACATTCGCTTCACGAGCTGCCTGGATCACACAAGCAAGGATTTCCGGAGTGCAGACCCCTTTGGCATAATCGCTGACCAGAATCGCCTGCTGCTGTGGGATCAAAGGCAGAATGACGTTGAGCAGCTGCTCCGTTGCAGATTCGTCGAGCGGCGTTTTCACTTCGCGATCGACGCGGAGAATCTGATGCGGATGTCGTTGTTGCGCCCGACCGATAAAACGCTGCTTGACTGTGGTCGGCCGACTCTGATCAGCAATGATCGCAGAACAGTCGACGCCGCGCTTCTCCAGTGCTTCTCTGACGACGACACCGTCGAGATCCGTTCCGGTCACGCCGGCCATCGTCACTTCGGCTTCCAGTCCGATGAGCATGTTGGCAACATTGGCAGCACCGCCCAGGCGGACTTCCTGAGTATCTTCCCGCAAAAGGATCACCGGTGCTTCCTGACTGATGCGTTCGGCATCTCCCCAGGTATAGCGATCCAGAATCAGATCCCCCAGTACCAGGATTTTGGGATGACCTAATTTTTGAATGGTATTGATTAAATGATAAGACATTGATCGCGCGTTTCAGACGAAGTGATAAATCCAGTTCAGTCAACATGATCTGAAGAGAACTTCAGCCGCGGAATCATCATCAGAACGCTGGTTTGAGTCAATGCCTTTTTTGTTAACCTGGGGAACGCTGTTAATCTGGATGCAAAGTTTTAGCGGTTACCTGCATGAAAGCAACACGATCAGTTTCCTGCTCGTTGCACTCGGCCTATTCCTGAGCGGAATGGCGCTAGTATGACAGCGCCGCCGTGGCCTGTTATTCGCCAAACTGCAGCTTGAGCAGGAGTTCTTTGACCGCGGACATGGGGATTTCATCCTGCTCGATCGCTTTCGAGGAGCTGATAAAGACGGGTGCCTCTGCGGCTTCCTGGCCTGGTGTTGGCAAGCGACCGTGGCTCCCTTTGACCAGGGTCGCATCCAGACTGGTCAGGTCCATATAGTAGCGGAAGCCCAGCATTTTTTTCGCCAGGCGGTGGGCCAGTCGCAGTTTCGGAAATTTGATTTCCGGATCGATGAAGAGTTCGACCGGATCGTAGCCCGGCTTGCGATGGATATCGACGGTCCGTGCATAATCGGGTGCCAGCCGATCGTCCAGCCAGAAGTAATAGGTAAACCAGCTGCCGGGAGCCGCCACAACGACCAGTTCTCCCGAACGTTCATGATCAATGCCAAACTCGACCTGTTGATCCCGGTCGAGGATCATGTCGATGCCGTCGACTTTTTCCAGCAGGGCTCTGACCTGAGCTACATCCTCCGATTTTTGCACGTAAACGTGGGCCAGCTGATGATCGGCGACGGCAAAGGCAGGTGAAGCACCACAGTCCATGGTTTCCCAACCCAGGGCTTCCTGCCTGACCTGCAACCAGCCATGCTCACGCAAGATGCGGTTGATGTGCACGGGCTGAGAAACGTCAGTAATTGCATACTCGGAAACAACGACGACCTCCGCCCCTGCATTCTGAGCCACATCAATCATGCGACCTGCTTCGTGGTCGATATCCCGGATATCCTGATCTATGGCCGGGCCTGAAGTTCCCAGTCTCTGCAGGTTGTAATCCAGGTGAGGCAGATAAACCAGGTTAAGGTCCGGTTTTTTCTCTTTGAAGACTTTGATGGAAGCATCGACTATCCAGCGGGAACTGGAGATGTCAGCGCCCGGTCCCCAGAATCGTAACAGGGGAAAGACTCCCAGGTCCGACTGCAGTTCATCTTTGAGCGAGGCGGGCTGACTGTAGGAATCAAAGACTTTTCTGCCATCAGCGGGATAGCTGGGACGGGGAGTCACCGACCACTCCACCGGCGCATACATGTTGTACCACCAGAACATTTTCGCTGTGGTGTAGTTGGGATCTCTCAGCCGGGCTGCTTCATAGATGCGTTCCCCCTGAACAAGCTTATTCGACTGCTTCCAGAACATGACTTCTGCCAGATCCCGAAAGTACCAGCCGTTCGCCACGATGCCATGATCGCGGGGCATGAGTCCGGTCAGCAGTGTTGACTGAGCTGAGCAGGTGACTGCAGGTAGAACCGTCCCCATCGGCCTGGAGAACCCCTGTTCAGACAGGCGGGACAAGTTGGGCGTACGTTCCCCCAGCATTTCATGGGTCAACCCGACGATATTCAGAACGACCAGTGGTTTTCGCATTGATCAGACAGTCTACAGAAAGCCTTAAACCTGTTTAACTTACTACTTTCAGGCTCAGCATAGTTCATTGAACTCGAGATTGAAAGCTGCCTCGACTTCACCAAATCGAGAGATTTTGTACCAGAATAATTGGAATAGACAGTTAGATTCTGAAACCGGGAACGTCCCTCCCGTTGCTGAGGTTCTGAATAATTAATCTTAATGAAATCAGTGTTTAAATTTACACTGCCCCAGATTTCAGAATAGAAGAGCGGGTAACAGTAACCCCTTTGAATACTGTATCCATTTACTAAATAAGAACTTAAACAATATCGGCCTTCTGGATCTGGAACGAGCATGTTTCCAAAACCACACAAGGCGGAATAACGGTTTTTGCCGAGATACGTGTTTAACTGAGTAGATTTATATTGACTACTCATATTATCTAATTTAGCTTATTTATCATTTGTTCCACATTTGGGATATTCCATATTATCAAAAAGGTTAGATTCTGTATTTGTAATCATTTGAGTGAAAATTGATAATATTTTGACCATTCTGTAACGACTTGAATCCCAATCTAAGATTCTCGTAACAATTTGCTAGAGAGACTGAAACCATGGTTATGGGCCGTCCATCCTTCGTGTCATATCTTCGCCGACCAATTTCTTTACTAAACTGTCTTCGCAGAGGTCAACAAAAACGACAAGCCCGTGAAAAACTGCGCAGCTATGTCAGCACTTATTCCACCGCTGAGCGACTGGAAGACCGGACTCTGCTGGCAGGTGCCTCTCTGGTCAATATTGAACCGAATATCGACCTCTCACTGAGCGACGGTGAAGTCTACCACGAAGCCCCCACCGAGCTCACATTCAAATTCACCCCAGGACAGCAGATCGATCCCGCTTCGCTGGGAGGCATTCAGATTGTTCGCAGTGGTCAGGATGGGACCTTCGCAGACGGCAACGAAGTCACCATCACTCCCGGTTACATCGGAATCGGCGATAACCCGAACGAAGTGGTTGTCCGCTTTGCCTCTGCCCTGCCCGATGACAATTATCAGATCACCATCTTCGGAACGGGCGCCGATCCGTTACTCAATCAGAACGGTGAAGCATTCCAGGACGGCGTGGATCAGGTTGTCAATTTTGAACTGGACCTGGGAGCCAAAGTCACCAGTGTTGTCACGCAGCCCGTGTTACGCGATCAGATCCTCTCAGTCGATGAGGTCACCAAGCTGCAGGATGGCGACACCTTTACGATTTCAATCGGCGGGGCTTCCGCCACATTTGAAATGGACCTGAACGGTCTACTAAATGATTCCGCGAATGTTCAGGTGAGTTACTCTGCCTCCGATTCGACGACTGACGTTGCCGTTGCCATCGTCACTGCATTTAACGGTTCCATCCTGGGTACGGGTAACTACGGAACAATTTCACAGAGCGCTGACCAGTTAACCATCCAGGGAGATTCATTTACTCCTGCGATCTCCTTCTCACTGCTGAATCCACTCAACCCGGGACTCTCCCGGGCTGACGGCGATCTGGTTGCCCATGATGATCAGATCCTGGTCTATTTCAACAATGATGATCTCGACAGCACACTGGCGAACGACCCCCGGTTTTACCAGATCATCGATACTGCCGGCGGTAACCTGACACCGATCGCGACTACCGATTATACAGCCACATACGATCCCCTGTCCGATGTGACCGTTTTAAAATTCACCAACCCGTTGACAGCAGGCGCTCATTATCGCCTGCGGGTCGGCGTCTCCAATACCCCCGATGAAATCGGCACCGACACCTACACGACTCTGGGTGCGGATGCTGTCACCATTTCTGTACTGGCCGGCAATGGTGGGAATGTCACTCCCACAAATGGAATGCTGATCACAGATCTGGACCTGAATGATCCGAAAGGGCTCGTCGTCAATGGAGCCGGTGACTACTACTTTATCCACGATGATGGCAGTGACATCCGCATTCTTCGCGTCGATCATTCGACCAATGAAATCACGGTGGTCGCCGGCGATGGAACGACTGTTGTAGGCGATACATCCCCATTAGATCCTGTCACAAATAACGATACGCTGGCAAGCAGTCTTGATTTGACAGCGCCACGCGATCTGGCATTGGATGTGGACGGGAATCTGTTTTTTACTGACGACTCTTATGTTTTGAAAATCGACTCCGTAACCCAGTTGGTGACAGTGATTGCTGGCGGTGGTACGGACATGAATATCGATCCCGGAGACGTCCCCACAGATTTGAAGCTTGATACTCCGGATCAACTCACCGTTGACCTTGATGGAAACATTTACTTCCACGACATCGGACTGCACCAGTTGATTCTCATCGACAGTAACTCAGGTCTTGTTCTGGGATCGACTGCGACTGAATTCGGTACTTCCCCTTTCACTGTGACCCTAGATATTACTGATCTGGAAACAGACCCGGTCGGCAATCTGTTTTTTGCCACAACCTCCTCACTGCCGAGTTTTGTTACACATCCTGGTATTTACTACATTGATACCACGTCTGGCTCTTCCGTATTTTCGGGAGGCTCATCCTTTGATTTGAGCACCGCCGTACCAGTCTCGATCGCAGGTGGAGGTAGTGACACAACTCCTGCCACTGGAGAGCTGGCAGCCGACATGAACTTGTCAACCATCACCGATTTCGATTTCGATGCCAACGGCTATCTTTACTATTCAGACTCCAATGGTTATGTCGTCCAGTTGGATCCCTACGCCGCTAATCCGACCGTCCAAGTCATTTCGGGTGCGGGAAGCGGAGGCTCCCTCACCGATGGAGAACCAGCTGATACTGCCGACCTGAATACCCCGACCAGTCTGGCGATTGGCACAGGAAATTCTCCTTATTTCTTCGATAACGGCTATAACCTGTTACTGCGAGTCGAAAACCTTCCCGACCAGAACTCTTCCTTTGATACGGCAACCGATCTGACCGATCTGGCGCATCAATGGAATGCCGGCACGGAAGAGTTCGTTATCTCCTCGAAAATTGAACCACAGGGCATCGGGCTGCCTCCACTTCCGGGTGGAACGGATGAACCTGGACACCGCCAGCTGCCTGCCACCCTGGACTCACACGTGGGGAGTAGCGGGACGGCTCCCGTAGCCGGTGGTACTATTTCCGTAGTCTATTATAATTTCCGCGACGCCTACGGTTTTGATGTCCAGGGAAACCAGCTGCATAACGCGATTACCGAAGCGCAAAAAGAACGTGCCCGAGAGGTTTTTGAAATTTATTCTTACTACCTGGGAATTGAATTCATTGAATCAGCAAGTTCGGGCATCACCGTTGTCACTGGTGACCTGCGTGTCGCCGATCCGGGATTGCCAGTAGGTCCCGGCGGTGTAGGCGGTGTTTCGACAGGCGGTACCGTGATCATGGATTCGTCCGACTTCACAGGCCCTCAAGCTGACGTCTATGGCGGTTCCTGGATGCAGACGGCGTTCCACGAAATTGGCCACTCGCTTGGTCTGGGCCATGCCTACGATCTTCCTTCCCTTATGGGTAATGCTCTGCCTCAGGCAGCTGGTCAGACAGTCTTCCCGGGTGACCATGATCTGGTCCACCTGAATCGGCTCTATCGGAATGACGCCAACGACATCGACCTTTATAAATTTGATTTGAGTGAAGCAGGCACATTCCGCGCCGAAATTTTTGCGGAACGCCTCAATGACGTCAGCTTGCTCAACAGCACGATTACCCTGTATGACGCAGACCACAATGTCGTCGCCCGCAACGATGACTACTACAGCAACGACCCTTTCCTGGAACTCTTCCTGGACGCAGGTACTTACTTCATTGGTGTCACCAGTACCGGCAACGACAATTATAATCCGGAAATCGAAAACTCCGGCGATAATGGCAGCACAGACGGAGAATATGAGCTGCGTCTGAATTTTGCTCCCGATCCTGTTGTGGATGACCTGGATCCGAACAATACAGAAATCCTGGTCGATGAAACGGGAACCCGCTTCGATGGAGACTCTGACGGTACTCCCGGCGGCGCCTATGATTTCTGGTTTGTTGCCAGTGATGCTACCAACACGATCTATGTCGATAAAACCGCAGCCGACGGTGGAGATGGTTCTCTGGGCGCAGCGTTTAATACAGTCGCTGGTGCTATCAATGCCATCAATACGGGCGCCAGCACTGCAGAAGTGATTCGCATTCTGGGGAACGGTGGTACGGACGGCGATCTGCGTACAACCGATGACAGCCTCAACTACAACATCGGCTACGATGACTTCTACAACCCTCTGGAAGATGGTGAGTCCATTATCGTTCCACAGGGGGTCACAGTCGTCATCGATCAGGGTGCCGTCATCAAGCTGCAGAATACGGTGATTGACGTGGGCAGTTCCTCGGTTCTGGAAGATCGAAGCCATGCGGCCCTGCAGATCCAGGGTACTAATGACACCCGTGTTGTTCTGACTTCGTATGGAAACGATGCGATCGGCGGTAATGACGACGGTCCCTCAGATGGAGCCAATCCGGGAGACTGGGGCGGTATCATCTTCCGTAATGATTCGGATTATGAATCTGATTCCGTCTTTCTGAATTACGTTGCCAACGCGGATATCAGCTACGGCGGTGGTCAGGTTTATTCAGATTCCGTGCTGCAGACTTTCGCGCCGATTCATATTGACGAAGCACGTCCGACACTTGCCTACAATTCCATCACCTACAGCGCGAATGCTGCTGTCTCAGCCAGCCCCAACAGTTTCGATGAATCGATCGTCGATGACCTGGGCAACTACAATCATGATCAGACATTGAAGCGGATTGGCCCTGACATCTATGGCAATACGATCATCAACAACTCGTTGAACGGTCTGTTCATTCGCACCGAGACACTCTTCGGCCAGCAAATCGACAGCGTCAAAGTGACAGCCCACTTCGACGATACGGACATTGTCCACATTATCACAGAAAACCTCTTCATCGACGCCGGCACCGGTGGCCCCATCCTTGATCCCGTAGATGGATTGCTGGCCCGCTACAGCGGCAGTGTGAACTTTGATCCGGGTACGATCGTCAAACTGGGTGGTGCCCGAATTCAGACCGGCCGTGGAAACGCAGGTATTATTGCAGAAGGTACCGAAGAGTCCCCCGTCATCTTCACATCGATCTTTGATGACCGCTATGGCGCCGGCGGCACCTTTGACACCACCAATAACGATCTTGAAGGAGCCGATGAAAGAGACGCTATCGCTGGTGACTGGGGTGGCCTGATCCTCAATCAGACATCGCATGGTTCCATTGATCACGCTGTCATTGCCTACGGCGGCGGTGTCGTTCCCATCGAGGGCTTCTCGGATTCCTTCAATGCCATTGAAGTCCATCAGGCAGATATGCGTGTTGCCAACACCCTGTTTGAAAATAACAGAGGTGTTGCTTCCTCGACAGACCGCAACAGCCTGGGACGCAACGAAGCGACTACAATCTTTGTACGCGGAGCACAACCCATCGTTGTCAACAACCAGTTTGTCAATAACGGCGGCAGCGTGATTAACATCAACGCCAACTCCATGAAGTCTGATGTCCTTGATGACTATGGACGTTCTACCGGTCTCAATGATGCCTTTGATGAACTGGATGGCAATGCAGGTCCCCTGGTACGCCTGAATCAGTTTGACGGTAATGATGTCAATGGGATGGTCATTCGAGGCGAACTCCTGACCGTTGAATCAGTCTGGGACGACACTGACATTGACCATGTTGTCTACAATACAATCACAGTCGACAATTTCCACACCTACGGCGGATTGAGACTGCAAAGCTCTACCGAAGCCAGCCTGGTTGTCAAATTCGGTTCCGGAGCCGGAATCACAGCCACCGGGCATGGACTCGACATCAACGATCGTATCGGCGGTACAGTCCAGATCCTGGGGGATCCGCAGAACCCTGTAGTTATGACATCCATCTACGATGACACGGTTGGGTCTGGAATCGGACTGGATGGATACAGTGTGACAGAAACGGTCACTAATCAATCCACTGCTCCTGCAGCCGGCGACTGGACCGGGTTGCAGTTCCTCGAATTCAGCAACGACCGCAACGTCGAGATCTTTAATGAAAAAGAGCTGGCCGTACTGGACTCCAATGGGGACATCAACGGCATTGTCCGAAATGCCCAGTACCTCGGCGAACTGGCACCCAATGAAAAGAGTGGTGACGAAAACCGTCGTCTGGGATTTGAAGTTCACGGCTCGATCGCCAGCAACAATTCTGGCGATGCTGATATTTACAGTTTCAATGCCGAAGCAGGGACCGATGTCTGGATCGACATCGACCGCACCGGCCTTGCTCTGGATTCCGTGGTCGAACTGCTCGACCCGCTGGGTCGCGTTCTGGCCAGAGCCAATAACAACACAGATGCGTTTAATCCCGGTGAATCTACTGTTCCATCAAACCCTGATGCTTTGATTCAGAATTCGAATTTTGGTGGTGACTTCTACTCCAGCAATCCCAATGACGCCGGGATGCATATCAAACTGCCTGGTTTTGACGGCATCCTGACAACCTACTTCATTCGGGTGCGCAGCAATTCTACCGATCTTTCAAACGTGAATGGCGGCCAGTCAAATGGGGAATATCAGCTGCAGGTACGCCTCAGGCAGGTCGACGAAGAGCCAGGCTCAACCGTCCGTTATGCAGACATCCATTATGCGAACGATGCGATTTACCTGGCAGGCCTCCCCGCACATTCTCCGCTCATCAATGAGACTGTAGAAAATTTTGAAGCCAGCAGTTTAAGAGGTGGGGCACAAAACCTGGGCAACCTGCTCGCCAGCGACCGGAACACGATCGGGGTCAGTGGTACTCTCAACAGTTCCGGGAATGATGTCGACTTCTATCAGTTTGATCTCACGATCCAGGACATCCAGTCCATTGCCGGTGTGAATGCAGGAGGCAAAACCTGGTCCACGGTCTTTGATATCGACTATGCCGATGGCCTCGGACGAGCAGACACCACGCTTTCGGTCTTTGACTCAAGCGGCCGGCTGATCTATGTCAGCCGGGAATCGAATGTGGAAGACGATCTGGTGCATTCGGATGCAGAAAAAGAAGATCTCTCTCGCGGTTCCTTCGGCACACTCGATCCCTATATTGGTTCGGTACACTTGCCGGAAGCAGGTACCTACTTTGTCGCCGTCAGCTCGCATACCCAGCTCGCCCGGGCCATGGAGGCCACTTACAACGGAACCAACGCCAACGCGCTGGTCCGGCTGGAGCCAATTAACTCACTGCAACGGGTCATCGAAGATCATATCGGCTCGCAGGGCTATAACTCCAATGGTGTCGATATTGAACCGGATGGAGCGCTGTTCGACATCACAGACACACAAATTGTCAATCATGTCACCAACTTCGATCTCTCCGATGTGGTCCTTTTCACCACCAACGGTACCAATCTGGCGACAGTTGATCCGAAGTTAGGTGATTATGAGACCAATGTGGGAAACATCAGCGGCACAGGCACTAATAGTTACGACGATATTAGAGATATCGTCATGCGTTCGGATGGCCGCCTCTATGGTGTCCGCAATAATGAATTCGTGGAAATCAGCACCGCCGGTGTCGCTGGAGCAAATCCAACGACCAGTGCCACCGTCAGGGGCAATACCAGTATTCCCGTGATTTCCGGAAACCAGACGGTACCGGGTGCCTATAACGAAACCCTGTCAAACTTACGGACTCTGTTGAACCTGCAAAATGATCTCAGCACAGGCAGCACGATCACCAGTATTGAAGCGATGACCTTCGCCCGCACCGGTTTTAATAATAACACGAATCAACCCATTTACCGGCTCTACTATGCGGTCACCGAAACCGGTCTTGATGCTGCTGGAAATGAAGTCACATTCCAGAAACTCTACGAAGCCAACCCCGACAGCGGTGCGATCATTGATAACTTTGAATTAAACGGCATTGTCAGAAACGGCTTCCGCGGTTATCTCGTCGATGACACGAGCAATCCAAGCAATCCCAATGTTACAACCGCTGACGTTTCCCGATCAGGAACGGACAGCGCCAGTACCCCTCGTACAGGAAGGCTCTACATCCAATCGGTTGTACCCGGGACGAGCGGTAATGGAATCAATGTGGTCATATCCAGCTATGCCGGTAATGACAAAATCGAGGTTTCATCAGGCACCGTTACGGTCCAACTTGATAACCGCAACTCGGGGAACAATGCCTGGAATCTGGGAGAAATTGTCGCTGCGATCAATAACGATACTGCTGCCAGCAAGTACGTCAAAGCTGGTATGACCGGTGATTCCAACACGAGTGGTTTCCAGGCATTCCTGGGAGCGACTCTAACGACAGGTGGAGCCGGTGGAACCGCCGCCACTGGCACTCCCAGCTTCAATGGGCTGGTTCAGGGGATGGCTTTCGACAGATTTAATGTTGAGATTGGTACAACACCACTACTGGGTGTCACCAGCGGTGGTGAGATTGTCAGCATCGACCCGACTGTCATCGACCAGGCAAGTATGACTGTCCTCAACGATGGTACTGCTTCGCCCATTAGTGGTCAGGCATTCGGCGGTGCCGCCTTAGGTCCCCAGAACCTCTTCGGCGAGGCTTACAGCAATTATGTTTTCGCCACAACCACGGGTGGACAACTCGTGGCCTTCGACAGTACTGGAACGCTGCAGGGCGTCTTTGGTACCGCGGCTGCAGTTGACGGAACCGGAGGAGGCGACCTGTCTGCAGATGCTTCCATCACCAGTTACGGTATTGCCTTCTCGCCTCTGGACTTTAACCTCTGGCATACTACGCAACGCCAGGGAGGTGTTGGTGGACACGGTATCAATGCCGCTCCCGATAACAGCCGCGTTCCCGGCGAAGTTGACCTGTCACTCTCCAAATCCAACTCCGACAGTGACTTCACCCAGGAAGATGGTGCTGTCAGCTTCTACTTTGGTCTGGAACAGTTCCACCAGCCAGGGACATCGACTCAGAACACATATTTAACCTATTCTGGCGCCAGTAACGCACAGTATGGGCTGTATAACAATGACATACTGCGGGACCTCACCAACAACTCTACCATTGGCAATAACGTCAACCTGCCTGGTGGTGCGTTGGGGAGCCTGACTACCAATTCCTTCAGTCTGGATGGCTATGCTTCCAAAGATGCTCCGACCCTCTACTTCAATTACTACCTCGAAACGGAAAACACCAATTCCGCGGTGAACGTGGATATGCGGGACAGTGCCCGTGTCTTCATCTCTTCTGATGGGGGGACCACATGGCATCTGGTGGCAACAAACAACTCAACAAAGTCGGATTCCACTCACGACTGGGAATTGCCAACTTACATCACGCATACCTCTTCCGAAAATACCAATCCTGCTGACACCGGACGTGACTATGTCCAGGAACTGTTCGACAATACCGGCGTCTGGAGACAGGCACGTGTCGACCTCTCTGACTTCGCCGGACAAGATAATCTCATGCTCCGGTTTGACTACAGTACTGCTGGTACGCTGGGCACTCTGAATGGTTTTCAAAGCGATTTAAATGGCGAAGTCACTTCTGCCTTCAATAATAATCGACGCGGTCAGAACAACACAGGCGAAGGCTTCTACATCGATGATATCATCGTGGGCTTCGCGGAACGTGGCGAAATGGTGACCGGTTCCAGTCAGAATGTCGACTCCTTCTACAATGTCTATGGAACCGGTAATGTGGAACCTGAAGATGCCGCAGATACAATTGTCACCGGCAGCTATAACCTGGAAATCCGTCGGGGAACCGAATACGCGGTTCTCGTTTCCCCCGTTGACCCCCAGATTGCCATCGCGCAACTGTTTGACACCAACACGCGTCTGGTGGAAGAAGATGGACTGCTGGGCGATGACAACTTCCGTCGCGAACAGGGCATGATCCTGATCAACGGCAACCAGATCTTTGATTCCACTTACGGGATCGTTGTCAATACCGTTGGCCCCCTGAATTCAACAGATGGTTTCCCCCACCAGGGAGGCACCAGGGCCTTACCAATTCTGAACACCGATCAACTGGCTCCCGGGGCCGTCCTGCAGAATAACCTGATCGTTGATTCCACGTTTAGCGGCATCGACATCACCGGCAATATTAACTCTCCGGAAAGCGTGTCTCCACTGGTGAAAGTGGTTAACAACACCATTTCCGGGGGGCTCCAGGGAATTAATGCCTTCAGCCGCGTGAGCCCGACGATTGTCAACAATATCGTCGCCAACACGGTTGGCGGAATTGTCGTCGATACGGTCTTTTCAAATACCGTCGTCGATAATAACCTCTACTATCACAACCTGTCTCCCGGTGCTACCGGCACCCACAGCACGGTCATCCCCCAGTCGGATACAACATCGACCCTGTTTGTCGATGCTGCAGCCCGTAACTTCTACCTGGCAGACAACTCCAAAGCGATCGACAGTTCATTGAACCGTCTGGCTGATCGTTCACTCTACGCCGCAGTCAAGGATGCCCTGGGGATTCCCGCCTCAGACATCTTCGCCCCCAGCTATGATGTCTACGGTCAGTTACGTGTCGACGACCCGACTCAGTCTCCTCCTCCGGGTCTGGGATCGAACGTCTTCAAAGACCTGGGAGCCATTGAACGATCAGACTTCGTCGGTCCCACCGCAGCGCTGATTCTGCCGCCAGACAACGACGTGAATGGCATCGACCTGGATCCCGATCCGACGAAGGTCTATGTCTCCAACCCTGAACTGTTCACAACGATCATTGTGGAACTCAGAGATACAGGAATTGGCGTCGACGACAATCTGGTCGCCTCTTCACAGTTCACACTGACGGCACAAACGAGTACTTCAACCCGGACTCTGGTTGAAGGGATCGACTACATCTTCAGCTATAACTCCAATACCAACCAGGCCACCTTCACTGCCGCCAGTGGTGTCTTCAGCCTGGATACGCTCTACAAGATCGACATTGACAATTCGTCGGCCAATGCCGTACAGGACCTTGCCGGGAATGTGCTGCAGCCTAACCAGAATGATGGTTCAACGTCATTTACGATGCTGGTCAGCGATGGAGTCAATGCTCCGCCACTCAACCACTTCGACTCAACACCGATCCCGGATTCTCCGAATATTTCTCTGACGACAGATCCCGGATTTCCGATTGTGTTCTCGGCCGCGAATGGAAATGCCCTGACGGTTACCGACCAGGATTCATTCCTGGGTACCCAGGGAATCCCGACCACGCCGCCCACAGATGGCATGATCACAGTCACCCTGTCTACGCTGATGACTGAGGGCAAGCTGGCTGCGGGCCCCAACTCAAGCAATGTCACCGTCAATCTCTTCGATGACGGCACCAGCTATTTCCTGGAGATCACCGGACTGATTGAAGACGTCAACACAGCCCTGGATGGCGTCTCCTGGACGCCGCTGTCGACGCCGACAGATGGTTCTACCTTCGCCGGTGCGACCGCTCAGTTGACAATGACCACCGATGACAACGGCAACTTCTTAGGGACGCCAAGCAATCCTTCAGAGACAGACGTCGATGTGATCGATATCGTGGTCACACCTTTGCCGGAAATCTACTTCACGACTCCCACCTACAGTTTGAACGAAGACGGTTCAACTCTCGTCACCGTTCAACTGGAACGGGACAAAATAGGTCTGGAAACCACCGTCGACCTGTTGTTCGGAGCCGGTGACACCGAAGGAATTGACTTTACGACACCTCCTCCTTCACAGGTAACATTCGCCGCCAACGAATTAACTGCTGAGGTTTCCTTCGTCATTTTCAATGACACAATTGTCGAACAGGACGAGCAATTCACTCTGACAATCGATACCGTCACCAATGGAACCAAGACTGACGGCACCATTGACGACGGGTCGGGTGGAACACTCACAGTTTACGACGCGACCACGATCACGATCGTAGACAACGACACAGCCACGATCACGTTCCTGAACGATGACCTGACTGTCGCTGAAGAAGATGGGACTGTCACCTTCACGGTACAGATCTCCAACGCCGTAGAAGAAAATGTCAGTTTTGACATTTCCACAGTCGATGGCACATCCCTCACCATGAGAAATGCCACCGATGAAAATGCGGACAACGACTACACCAGCAAGACGCAGAATATCCTGTTCGCCAGTTCGACGACACCAGGTGCCGACCAGACGTTTACCGTCAACATCATCAATGATGATAAGCTGGAACTGGATGAAATCTTTAACGTCATCATGGATACTCTCAGCCTCTCTGCTAACGGGCTGGAATCCAAGATCACTCTGGACACACCAGCACAGGTAACCATTACCGACGATTCGGATGTCGCCGTGATCAGCTTTGTTGACGACGACCTGACGGTATCTGAAGACAATGGCACCGTCACATTCGTCGTGCAGATCAAAGGTGATGTAGGGCAGGACATCTCGCTTGCCGAAGATGTCAGCTTTGATATCTCCACTGTCGATGGCACTTCGATTACCATGCGAAATGCCACTGACGAAAGCACCGACAATGACTACACCTCGAAATTACAGTCATTCACCTTCTCGGGCACACTGGACAGCGACCCGGACCCCATCCCTGCTACGCAGGACTTTGTGGTCACGATCATCAATGACGACAAACTGGAACTCGATGAGGTCTTCAATGTCTTCATGAGCAATCTCAGTGCAAACGGGCTTGATTCCAGAATCAGCTTTGCTTCGCCCTCGTCCAGTGCGGCACAGGCTACGATCACCGACGATGCTGCTGACACAGCTAACATCACGTTCCTGAATGACGATGTGACCGTGAATGAAGAAGGTGCCGTCGTCCTGTTGACCGTTCAAATCGACAAAGCCATCGCAGAAAATGTGAGTTTCGATCTGTTTACCCAGGATGGCGTCTCGGTGACGATGCGAAATGCCACCGATGAAAATATCGATGACGACTACACATCCAAACGTGAAACGCATACGTTCCTCGGAACTTCCGATACCGATCTGGTTCCCGGAATCCAGACTTTCATCGTCAACATCACCAATGATGACAAACTGGAGCTGGATGAAGTCTTTAACGTGCTGATGGACAGTCTCTCTGCCAACGGTCTCGAAAGCAGAATCAACCTGGACACTCCCGCAGACGTCACGATTAAGGACGATTCCGACACCGCCATCATCTCGTTCGCCCAGAATGATGTTTTCGTAGATGAAGAGGCGGGATCCGTGACGTTCAACATCTACATCTCCAATGCGGTTGCAGAAGATGTCAGCTTCGATCTGACGACCAAAGACGGCACACCACCGTTACCGGCTGGTTCCGGGATTGCCACCGATGAGTCGCTGGATGATGACTATAAATATAAAACCCAGCACTATACGTTTACAGGAACACCGGATACAGACACGGTCCCCGGCACACAGGGTTTCACCGTTACCATTACATCAGATACCAAAGTGGAACTGGATGAACTCTTCAACGTCTTCATCGAAAATCTGAGTGCCAATGGTCTTGATTCCCGCATCACCCTGGGTCCCGATGCCACCGGGATTATCCGCAACAACGACACCGCCGTCATTTCGGTTGATCCGGTTGTTGCTGCCGGCGTCGATGAAGGTACTGGTGCCTCTACAACAGCAATCACTTTCAATGTCAGTATTTCCAATGCCGTTGATACGGACGTCAGTTTCAATCTTTCCACTCAGGACAATACAGCCACGGTAGCCGACAACGATTACATCCCGGTCCTCAACCAGTTGTATACTTTCCTGGGCTCACCCAACTCTGACGCCGTTCCTGGAACTCAGACATTCACTGTCCAGATCCCACAAGACTCCAAGGTCGAACTGGATGAAATTTTTGATGTCATCATGACTAACTTGAGTGCTTCAGGCCGGAGCGTCTCTCTCGGCCCGGTTGCCGAGGGTAAAATCATCAACGATGATTCAGCGACCATCACGATTAACAACGTCTCAAAACTGGAATCCGAAAGTGACTTCATCTTCACTGCGACACTCTCCAATCCGGTCGACACGGACGTTTCAGTCGAAGTCTATACCCAGCCCGGTACCGGACTCCTGACAGACAGTGACTACAATGCCGTTGACTCCGCAACCCCGATCATCCTGAACTTCAGCCCGACCGGTGCTTTGACTCAGAACTTTACCATCAATGTCATTGATGACAACGTTGTGGAAGGGGATGAGTTCTTCTCCACCATTCTGGCAAACCTGGATAGTGCCCTGCGTGATGTGACTGTCATCAATGGCACGGACCAGGGACACATCAGGGACAACGACTCTGCCAAACTGTCAATCACCCCCGTGATTGACACGGAAACCAACTCTCCGTTCCAGTTCCTGGTACAACTCTCCAACCCGGTTGATGTCGCGATTACCGTGGATGCTTCGACCATCGATGGCACCGCCACTTCACCTGCTGACTATCTGGGAATCACAGGGCAGACACTGACCTTTGATCCTGGCGTTACCCAGTTGCCCTTCAATGTCTCTGTCCTGAACGATGCGATTACGGAAAGTCCGGAAACATTTGAAGTCCTGCTGGACAACCTCAACCCGAATGGACGGGCCGTCTTCCTGACCAGTGTCGAGTCAGTCAGCAGTACAGCGACCTCAGATGCAGCTGTTGCCGTGGATGTGGTCGGTGACTATGCCTATGTCGCAGACCGCGATGGCGGGTTACAGATCTACAATATTGCAGACCCTGCCAATCCCTTCCATGTTGGCTCCTATGACTTCAACAACCAGGGCATCGCCCAGGCGATCGATGTGGTCGGCAACCTGGCTTACATGGCGGTTGGTGAAGCAGGCCTGCAGATCCTGGATATCTCGAATCCGGCCAACCCGACCTTCGTGGGCAGTATTGCCACGCCCGCCCGGGCCCGCGGCGTCCAGGTCATCGGTAACCTGGCTTACGTCGCCGACGACAGCGGTAACGGCGGCGGTCTGCAGATTGTCGATGTGACCAACCCGGCCACTCCCACGATTCTGGGCAGCTTTGGAGTCTCCACTCCCGGCGGTCTGGCAGGGGGTGTGGAAGTGATTGGCAACATCGCCTATGTCACCGATGGTAACAACGGTCTGCAGATTGTCGATGTCACAAATTCAAACAGTCCCACTCTGATCCATAATGTCCTGACTCCAGGTGGCGCCGCCATCGGACTGGACGTGGTCGGCAACTACGCCTTTGTGGCTAACCGCGAGGGTGGCCTGCAGATCATTGATATCTCGACCCCCGGAACGGCTTCCATTGTGGGAACGCTGAACACACCTGGTGTGGCCACGGGCGTCCGCGTCGATGGTAATTTCGCCTATGTCGCTGACGGAGCAGCCGGCCTGCAGGTGGTCGACATCACAGATCCGACCACTCCGATCCTGGTCAATACTTATGACACTCCCAGCAGTGCCCGCAGCCTGTTTGTAGACGGCACGCTGGCCATTGTCGCTGATACCTTCAGCGGGCTGCAGATTCTGGAATTCTTCCCCTCCACCTCAGCGACGGGAACCATTCTGGATCCAGCAGGTCCGCCACTGACTGGTACCGCTTCGGCCAATACCACGATCAGCACTTCGATCGTGAAAACACCGACGGCAACGGATACCAATGGCGAAACCGGTTCCGTTCCGGAAAGCGAACAATGGATCGATGAATGGGACAGCTTCTGGGTCGAAGTCTGGGGAACCACCACGGATGGCTCGGGGATTACCGGCGGCTCCTTTGATCTGGAATACAATACCGACTACTTCAGTGCCACCGCTGTCGAATTCGGCTCTGCCTTTGGTAACAGTAGTTCGTCAACCATTGATGACCAGACCGGTGTCGTCTCGGGCATCGGCGGCCAGAACGGTCAGGGTTCACTGGGCTCCAGTCAGCAGGTCCTGCTGGCCAGAGTGAAGTTTGAATCACTGGCCGACGACGGTGTCGCCATCGATAATGTGTCCGGCTTCCTGGGACCACACAACCTGGGCATCCGTGTGACCAACGCCCAACTGGACGTCGCCGGTGCTGGTGCCGTCACTGCTTCGGTCGCCACAGCACCCGCCACCGACTTATGGGCTGTACCGTTTGACCTGGATGACAGCGGCAGGATCGACTTCAAGGATCTGATCAAGTTCGTCTCCTACTATGGGACGTCAGTGGTCAACTCCTCGGACGGCATTGCCTGGTCCCTGGACTTCGATAAGAGTGGTCAGATCAACTTCAAGGATCTGACTTACCTGGCATCGAACTACAACCGTACCAAGTTCGGCGGCCAGTCGATCGTCTTCCCGCCCAACTTCCCGCAGGAATGGTATGGTTCTTCCCTCACCAGCGACGGTGAAGATTCACTCGATGATCTGATTACAGCAGCAGTTGACGAATGGAAGGCTGCTACCGGAAATGATCAACTGTCAGTTCAGGTCGTGGTTACCGATCTGGGTGGTCAGGAACTTGGTGAAGGCCACGTTCTGGAACTCGACGAAAATGGAATCCCCATCAAGGGTCGGGTCTACATCGACGATGATGCAGCCGGTCTCGGCTGGTACTCTTCAGTCGAAGGACTCTCCTTCGACAGTAACGGACAGGCGATTGCCGGCTCTGCAGCAGACGGACATTACGACCTGTATACCGTGCTGCTGCACGAAATCGGTCATGCCGCTGGCTTTACCACTGGCTACTCCGCCTTTGCCGATCATGTGGAGACCACGGGCTCTGGTGACGTTCAGTTTGTCAGCTGGGATCTGATCGCACCGTTGACCGATGACGGCCTGCACATTGATGAGAACTTCTACCCGACGGACATCATGGGCGAAACTCTCGACCCCTCAGTCCGGAAATCGATCTCGACTCTGGATGTCCAGATCCTGCAGGCCGCTTATGCGGACGCCGCAGGTGCTGCGATTACTCCGCTGGTCTCACCACTCACCGGTGCCTTTATCGAGCCAACTCCACTTATGACTTCTCCAGCCGTGGATTATGCTCCGGCACCGACGACCAAATCGAAACGGTCTTCTACAGTCTCCGCGGCTGTTGAGCCTGCCTTGGAACCCATCTCTGAACCGGTCACACAGCCGACTCTGGAGACCGCATCTGAGTCTGACTGGGGTTATACCTCACTGACACTGCAGGATTCAGTACTGAACCTGGATCAGTCTTCCGGACTGGATCAACTTGTTGGTTCGCTGCTGGACAACTCCTACGAAACAGAACAGCTGCTGTCGAGCGACTTCGACTCCAGCGAATCTGACGATTCCGGCCTCGGCTTCGATTTTGAAGACGACCTGGATCTGAGTGACGGCTTCGAACTGGAAACGGCCGGCGAAGAGGTCGATAATCTGTTCGCTGACTGGTCTGGACCGCTGATTTAATCCAGCAACTGTCAGATTGATTGATAAGATTGAGAGAGGTGAGAGTGAAAACTCCACCTCTCTTTTTTTATCTCATAGGCATACCTTGTACTTCAAGTTACCATAGATTGAATCAACGAGAGATTTGGATCCGATGCGACATCAAATCTGAATCAATCCATGCCGGTCAGTTACAGGTTATTCGCCAGGGCTTAATGAATGCGCCTCGTGTTTCTTCATGCATTTCCGCTCGATCAATCGATGTGGGACGACCAACGCGCGATTGCCCCTGGCCGCTGCGAGACTCCAACTCTGTACCGCCTGGGAGACACCCTCGAAAGCTGGGCCAGCGGCGTTTTGAATTCCATTGGGGCACAACCCATGATTGCGATCGGCTCATCAATGGGCGGTTCCTGCGCCCTGGAAATGGCACGCCAGGCACCAGATCGCATTGCAGCCCTGGTACTGGTCGGTGCAAAAGCGGGCCATCGCCGGGAACCCGCTGCGCGAGATAAGTACATTGACGCGCTGCGTGCTAACGGCATCAGGGGAATGTGGCCTGAAATCACCAGCTGGTTTGGTCCCGCGGCTGAGCAGAATGTCATTGACAGAATCGAATCCATCGCATTGGCACAAAATACCGATGATCTGATCAACGCCGTGCAGGTCTTTCATGGACGCGCTGATCACACGGAAGTCGTTGCTGGCTGGCAGAAACCGCTGTTAACCATGTGCGGCGGCAACGACCCGGTGGTGACAGAGCAGAAGGCAATCGCTCTGACAAGCCTGGCACCGCATGCGCAACTACACGTCATGACCGGTTGCGGACATTTTATGAATCTGGAACGCCCGGACGAATTCAATCAGGTGTTAGCCGAATTTGTGCAGTGCGTTGAAGCATAGCATGCCAGTCAACAGACTGGTTCCCGATTTTCATCTACGGGGGACCGTGTCTTTTCCGTAAAATGCGTGGTTGGTTTTTCGGATTCAAGCAGGAACGATTGTCGATTCTTTGAGCGGAATGGCGCCAGGTAGCGTTTATTTAATAGTTTTCAGCGTGATTATGAAGTCGACAGCGTTGGCTATGTCAGTATTCACCATTGCCGAGGGTATGCTGTGACTCTTGTTTTCAGGACTTCAACAGCACAAAAGCAAAATTAGCCGCAGGGCGTTAGCCCCGGTTGAAACGACTTTGGTATATCACATCCGAATTAAGAAACGCTACCTGGCCGCCGGTTCTGGCAGGCAACGTTAACTTCGAAAACCGGCGGCTAGCCTTGCCGCTCAGATGGAAATGTCACATGGGATACCACCGAAGACAGGATCAAATGGAGTGTCGCCAGGCGGGAGGATACTTGGGTCCTCCCCTGCTTTTCTGGAGTCGAATTGTGTTGCTGGACTGGTCGCTTACTCTGTCAGTTTCCTGCTCGCGGTGCTCGGCCCGAATTCCCTTTACTTACGGTTTTCATCACTGTCGGGCAAGCCGACAGTGGGACACCTTTGTGTTAATTGGTGATAGAGATTTTGCAGAAGGGCGCGTGGGCGTCAAGCGAAATTTGTGCTTTGAGTTTGCTGTGAGTTACTCTGAGTTTCTTGTGAGTTTGCTCCGATTTGCTCTGAAAGTACTCCGAAATGATTTGAAATCTTACGAGACATCGCAAACCGGTTCATTCTGTTCCGGTGAAAAGTTGGAAAAATCGACGGCGATTCAGGTGTTTCTGTGGTACTTATTCTCGCTGTTCCAGTACACGCATCGTCCGCCTCGCGCGCGAAGCACATTTGCAACAATTTACGATTCGGCATGTATGAATCAAGGCCAGTCTGTTCACGTGAGCGTGCGGGAAGTTCAGTGGGGATATCGACAGGCGGAGCGCAGAGTCAGTGGTTCGACAACTGTTTCGGATGAACGCAGGGAGATTTCTCCGCCGACATTAGGTACAAGGAACAGAGAACGTCAGCCGGGTAACTCTGTTCTCTCAGGGCGAGAATTCCTGATAGTCCAGACCAAACGTGGCGGCGACTGCCTGGTTGGTCACCTGCCCTTTGTGTACGTTCACCGCAGACAACAAGCCATGGTCCTGGGCACAGGCGGCAGCCAGCCCCTGGTTCGCCAGCTTGAGTGCATAAGGCATGGTGACGTTACACAGCGCATAGGTGCTGGTACGTCCCACCGCGCCCGGCATATTGGCCACACAATAATGGACCACGCCGTCAATCACAAACGTGGGATCGGAGTGCGTCGTCGGATGGGATGTTTCCACACAACCTCCCTGGTCGACGGCGACATCGATCAGCACCGCCCCCGGCTTCATCATCTTCAAGGAAGACTCGGGGACGAGCATCGGCGCACGCGCTCCGGGGATCAGGACCGCACCGATCACCAGATCCGCCAGTTCCAGTTGTTCGCGGATATTGTGCCGATCACTGTAGAGCGTATTCACGTTGGCAGGCATGATGTCTTCCAGGTATCGCAGACGATCGACGTTGATGTCCAGGATCACGACGTCTGCCTGAAACCCGGCTGCGATCTGGGCCGCGTTCTTACCGACTACGCCTCCTCCCAGAATGACGATATGCGCGGGAGGCACACCGGGAACACCACCGAGCAAAATGCCCCGCCCCAGTTGCGGACGTTCCAGATACTTGGCACCCTCCTGAATGCTCATGCGGCCGGCGACTTCACTCATGGGAGTCAACAGGGGCAGCTGCCCGTTCTTCCCTTCCAGAGTCTCGTAAGCGACTGCAGTCGCCCCGGTCTCCAGAAAACCACGGGTCAGCTTCTCATCGGCGGCGAAGTGGAAGTAGGTAAACAGGATCTGCCCGGGCCTGAGCAGCGGCCATTCGGAGGGTTGGGGCTCTTTGACTTTGATTACCATGTCCGCGCGGGAGAAGATTTCTTCGGCAGAGTCGACGATTTCGGCCCCGTTTTCCTCGTAGAGCTCGTCAGGAATGCCGCTCCCTATGCCGGCACCCCGCTCTACCAGAACGGTATGCCCGGCGGCGGTCAATTCTTCGGCTCCAACCGGAATCAGGGCAACGCGGTACTCATCCTGCTTGATTTCACGAGGCACTCCGATAATCATGTTCTTCTCCCGATTACATGTCAAACTGCAGACTGCTATGATACGATAAGTACTTATAGCTATTATCGTTTAATTCTACGTCTGATGTTAGTCAGATGCTGGAATCATAATCGGAATGCCCCTGAAACGGCTATTCCTTCAGCCCCTGAATCCAGAGATGCTCACGTGACAGTTCCTTTTTCGCAACTCCATCAAGACGCCGCCCGGACCCTGATCAAACTCAGCCTGGCAGAAGATCTCCAGCAGACCGGCGACCTGACCTGCCAGGCCCTGATTGAAGATTCAGACCAGGCGGAAATCCAGATTGTCGCCCGCCAGACAGGTATTCTGGCCGGCTCGCCTATTACCACGTTGATTTTTGAGGAACTGGATCCTCAGGTTGTTTGTGAGCATCACCTGGCTGACGGTGACGCACTGGAACCAGGCTCCGTCATTTCGACCTGCTCCGGTCCGCTCGCTTCCCTGCTGACAGGGGAACGCACCGTCTTAAACTTTCTAACGCACCTGTGTGGCGTTGCCTCGCAGACAGCGCAGTACGTGGAGGCTGTCAAAGGGACGAACGCCTGCATCCTCGACACGCGAAAAACCCTGCCCGGCTGGCGGGTGCTGGAGAAATACGCTGTCGCCGCCGGCGGAGGGACAAATCATCGTATGGGTCTCTATGACGGGATTCTGATCAAGGACAATCACCTGGCCGCCTGGGCGACCCGTAACTCGCATCCCACGATTGCGGCTGCCGTCAAACAGGCGCGGGAATCGGTGAAGGGAGAAAAAGGTGTGGAAGTGGAAGTCGACACGCTCGAACAGCTGGCAGATGCACTTGAGGGGGCACCAGAGATTGTCCTGCTGGATAACATGTCGCCCGATACCATGCGCGAGGCCATTCAGATGCGCGACGCACAATCGCCCGCGACGCTGCTGGAAGCATCCGGGGGTATCAACCTGAATACGGTCCGTGCAGTCGCGGAGACCGGCGTGGAACGGATCAGCGTAGGCGCGCTGACCCATTCTGTCATTTCACTGGATATCGGCTTCGACTGGAAACGCCGGACTTAATTTCGCATTCAACAGACTCATCACTATTTTTGAAGCTCCGATCTCTGCAAATGAATAAGACACCTGCCGACAGTCCCCTGGAATCCCTCGAAAACGATTCCCCCCTGTTTCTGAACGGGGCGCTGGTCTGGCTGCTGCTGTTTTTCATCGCCTACCTTTCCGTCCCGTTAACGAACAATCAGGAAATAGGCCGTTGGGACATCGTCCCTGAAATTCCATTTCTGCTACTGGATCTGGTCGATCCCCTGCCCGAAGAAAATCCACATCCGGCAGGCTGGGCCTACTTTCCGCAGCGGATTCCGTTGATGGGCGTCGCGGCAGTCGTGCTGCTGGGGGCCTGGGGACTGGGACAGCTCGTGACCCGGCTGATCCGCATCCCATCACCCCCCTTCTCTGCGGAACGCACCGTCTTCGCCTCTGGTCTGGGGCTCTCGTTCGTCTCTCTCTTGACCCTGGGAGGCGGTCTGCTGGGTATTCTCTCTCAGGGGCTCTGTTATGCCGTGCTGATTACCACAACGATCGCCGGCATTGTCTCTGCGCTCCAGGAAACGAAACAGAAAAATGGCTCGCTGGTGGCATTGAAACTCTCCCTGCCGGAATCGATTACGTTTGATACGCTGTTCCGCGTCGGTTGCTGCCTGCTGATGAGCCCGTTTGTGCTGAGCATGTTTCTGGGATCCATGCTCCCTTCGACTGATTACGATGTACTCGAATATCATTTCGGGGGGCCCAAAGAATATTACCAGCAGGGTTATATCAGCTTTCTGCCTCATAACGTGTATACCAGCTTTCCGTTCCTGACCGAGATGCTCACGCTGCTGTCAATGACGCTCAAAGGGGACTGGTTCTCGGGAGCCCAGGCGGGCAAGCTGGTGCTAATGAGTTTCGCGCTGTTTTCTGCGCTGGGAATTTTCACCACGACACGGCACTGGTTCGGCTCGGCCGCCGGTTGGATTGCGGCCACGGTGTTCCTGACCAATCCCTGGACCTACCGGATGTCGATCATTGCCTATACCGAGGGGGCACTCTCCTTTTATCTGCTGGCCAGCCTGCTGAGCCTGATCCTGACAATCGTAGCCCTGCAGAAATGGAGCGCCCGTGATCAAGACACAGCAGACGATACTGCCTCCCGCCTGCCCGGTGAACTCGGGAGCTGGACGTTCCTGACGGGGCTGCTCTCCGGCTCTGCGATGGCCACCAAGTATCCGGGGGTTCTGTCTGTGGTGATTCCTCTTGGACTGACGCTGCTGGGCTTTACCTGGGTTCTACTCAAGGAAGACAAATCACTCCGCTGGTCAGCGACATTCAAACTGGGCGTGTTGTTCTCTGCCGGTACGCTGATCACCATCGGCCCCTGGTTGCTGAAAAATCTGGTGGAGACAGGCAATCCGGTTTACCCGCTGTTGTATTCGGTCTTTGGGGGATACGACCTGACGGAGGCATTGAATGCCAAGTGGAAAAACGGGCATGGGATGAAACCGATTGGATTGACAGAATTCAAAACCAGTCTGCTGGATGTCACGATGACCAGCGACTGGATCAGTCCCCTGCTGTTCTGCCTGGCGCCGCTGGCCTTCCTGAATCGACAACATCGTCGCTTGATGTACTGGCTTTGGATTTATATCGGGTTTCTGTTCTTCTCCTGGTGGCTTCTAACCCATCGCATCGACCGGTTCTGGGTACCCATGCTGCCGGTGGTTGCAGTACTGGCGGGCATTGGAGCGAGTTGGAGTTCAAAACTGCTCTGGCGAACGTGTGTGACGGCAGCGGTAATATTTGCCGTACTGTTTAATCTGTGTATCGTTACCAGTGGTCTGGGGGGCAATAACGCCTACCTGGATGATTTCGCCTACGCCCGCAAGTTCACCGGCAATCTGACAGCGCCGGAAATTGAAGCGCTGAATCAGATGCAACTCGGCCCCGATCAAGTGGTATTGTTTGTGGGTGAAGCGAAGGTCTTCAATGCCGAGTTCCCTGTGATTTATAACACGGTTTTTGACGAAGACCTGTTCACACAATGGACGGCGGAAGCCGATCCCAAGCTTCCCGACAAAGAACTCTCGATGAAGCCGGCACGCGAAATCGCAGAGAAACTGAAAGCAGAACATATCGCGTATGTGTATGTGAACTGGGCAGAGGTGCTGCGTTATCGTATGCCCTGGAGTTACGGCTACACGGACTACGTCACTCCCCGGCGTTTTGATCAACTCGTCAAAGAGGGCGTACTGCAACCGCCGCTGCCCAATCAGTACGGTTATCTGAAATTCGATACGATGTCGGAAGACAAACGTAAGGAGATCGAAAGCTGGGCGCCGGAACTGATCGTGGAACGTGATGGAGAGCGTTACTTCATCACAGCGCAGATTTTTCCGGTCATGAAATCACAGGGGGACCGAAAGTAAAATTAACCCACGGGAGGTTCAAAGTCAGTGAGTTCCCGGTGAGCCGAGCGAAGCACGCAGACAAAATCCGGAATGATAATGTTGCTGTCATCCAGATTCTGATAACCGCGGAGTTCGCCTTCCAGCAGACAGAAACGCTCAAATTCATCGATGTGAATTGAATCGGAATTGATGGCGTCGTCCAGATTTTGATCGATTGTATCCATGATAATCTCCCCTCTCCTGAGACGTGAAACTGAACGTTTCACGATGCGCATCACGTATTTTATCGAGCTTAGGGGGAAAATCCTAATAAATTACGACTGGTCAGCTCATTTTCCAGTGCTAAAACGACAGAAGACCATGATACATAAGCACATATATCAAATTGTCTATCCGGGCAAATGGAAAAACCGGATCGAACCTTTTCCGATTCTCAAGGGTCCCATTGGGGGGCATTGACCATTGCCACCCGGCATTCAATAATGGTCACTACCGCTGTTTTTTTGATAATTTACTACCAAATTTGAGCCAGTTATGACAACCAGTTTATCGAATGTGCCTGATTCTTCCGGTCGCTTTGGAGAATTTGGCCGCCGCTTCGTCCCCGAAACCCTGATGCACGCCCTGGAAGAACTGACCCAGGAATACGAGAAAGCGAAACAGGATCCTGCCTTCCAGGCGGAACTGGACGACCTGCTCAAGCATTACGTGGGACGCCCCAACCCCCTCTACTTTGCGGAACGACTGACCGAACATTGCGGCGGGGGCAAGATCTACTTCAAACGGGAAGATCTGAACCACACCGGTGCCCACAAAATCAACAACACCATGGGCCAGGCTCTGCTGACCATGCGGATGGGTAAAAAGCGTGTGATCGCCGAAACGGGAGCCGGCCAGCACGGCGTGGCTTCGGCGGTCGCCTGTGCCCGCTTCGGACTGGAATGTATCGTCTACATGGGCGAGGAAGATATCCGCCGCCAGAAGCTGAACGTGTTCAACATGAAGATGATGGGCGCTGAAGTCCGTGGCGTTTCCAGCGGTTCGAAAACTCTACGTGACGCCGTCAACGAAGCGATGCGGGACTGGATGTCGAGCGTGGAGACCACACACTACATTATCGGTTCGGTGATTGGTCCCCATCCCTTCCCAATGATGGTCCGCGACTTCCAGTCGGTGATTGGTAAAGAGGCTCGCGAACAGTGCCTGGCACAGACAGGTAAGCTCCCCGATCATGTGATTGCCTGCGTGGGCGGCGGTTCCAACTCAGCCGGGATGTTCTATCCGTTTATCGACGATGAAGGCGTCAAGCTGACGGGCGTGGAAGCGGGCGGCCGCGGTCCCGAACCGGGAGAGCATGCGAGTACGCTGAGCTACGGTGCCAAGGGCGTCCTGCACGGCAGCTTCGGATATGTGCTGCAGGACGATGACGGCCAGACAATGGACGTGCACTCCATTTCAGCAGGACTCGACTATCCGGGTGTCGGTCCGGAACACAGCTACTGGAAAGATTCAGGCCGCGTGAATTACACCGCGATCACCGACGATGAAGCCCTCGAAGGTTTCCAGACCATGGCCCGGCTGGAAGGGATCATCCCGGCGATTGAATCGTCGCATGCGATCGCTTACGCCGTCAAAGCAGCCCGCCAGGCCAGCCCCGACGAGACGATTGTCGTCTGTCTCTCCGGCCGCGGCGACAAAGACGTAAACGAAGTGGCCCGCCTGCTGGGACGTGAAATTTAAACCCGGGCGGGACCTGTCGTATCAAACCAATCACTCTAACTGATCTTCACTTAAAAGCAGTACCCCTCATCGTGACAAGCTCGATCTCAGAAAAATTTGCGACGTTAAAATCCGAAAACCGCATGGCGTTCATGCCTTTCATTACCGCCGGCGATCCGGATCTGGCAACCACCGTGGATGTGCTCAAAGAACTGGCCCGACAGGGAGTCGATCTGGTTGAGGTCGGATTTCCCTACAGCGACCCGATCGCGGATGGCCCGGTGATTCAGGAGTCCTACACGCGGGCACTCAACAACGGTTTTCACGTGCACGATTTGTTCGAAGCTTTGAAGGCACTCTCTGCGGATGAATCTGTCAGCCTGCCTCCGCTGGTCGGCATGGTTTCGTATGCGATCATCTTTCGCTATGGTGCGGACCGGTTCTTACAAGAAGCTGCTGACGCCGGATTTTCGGGACTGATTGTGCCCGACCTGCCCGGAGACGAAGCCCAGGAGTTCGCAGAAAAAACCAGGACCGCGCAGCTGGATCTGGTCCAGCTGGTCTCTCCGCTAACCCCCGAGGATCGGACACGGCGGATCGTGCAGGCAGCCAACGGATTCATTTACTGTATCTCCGTCGCCGGTACGACGGGCGTGCGTGATGAGCTGCCTCCGGAGTTGACCGCGCATCTGGAATCGTTACGCTCGCTCACCGATCTGCCCCTGGCGGTGGGTTTCGGAATCAGCAAGCCGTCTCACGTCGATACACTGCGTGGGAAGGCGGACGGATTCATTATCGGCTCTGCGATCGTGAAGCAGTTCGCAGCCTTCTCTGATCCGGACAAGACACGGGACGAGGTGATTTCCTCGATCGGAAAATACGCAGGTGAAATGGCAGCTGCCACGAAAGGCTGATCTACCTCAAGCGCAGGTTACTGTTTCTGGCGGGTCCCGGTCTGTTTACGAAGATAGGGATAAAACCAGACGCCGTAGGGCAGATATTCGGGTACGAGGGGTGATTTGATCCGCCTGGGATTGGCCAGTTTCCAGCCGAACTTTCCTTTCAGCAGAGCAGCTGGTACACCTGAGGCATCAACATGCTCTTCAGTCGCCGGGAAGGAATCAACGATTTCGACGGTGCCGATCAGGACGCCTGTTGGCAGCGTTTCTGTCTCGATCTCCATGTCTTCGGCCGCCTGGATGGCGTGTGGTGTTTTCGCCAGATTTTTCGAGGCGTAAATGTAGATCGGCCCGCGGATCTTTGTCTGGCTGGAACGGAGTTCGATGGTTTTGCTCCCACGCATGATGAGCTCCGCCCAGGGTTGTCGAATTCCCAGAGCGGGAAGACTCTTGTCGGGATGTTTGATCCGTTTTGCCATCGTTGACCTAGACTTCAAAAGACTGCTTGTATTGCGGGATAATCGGTTCCTCGTCACACTCATCTCGAATCAACGCGGCCAGAGCAGCCGCGGATTCCGGCTCGCCATGCACCAGGAAGACCTGGCCGATGTTCCCCCGTTTCGCGGACGTTTCATACCACCACTTAAAGTCTTCGACGTCCGCATGGCCTGAGAGTCCACTCAGCTGAACCACCTTGGCTTTGACGTGGTAATAACGATCGAAGATTTTCACTTTGGGATCGCGCTGCTGCAAGCGGCGGCCCAACGTATTCTCTGCCTGGTAACCCATCAGGACCACCGTATTTTCCACATGTTCGAGGCCGTTCTTCAGGTGATGGCGGATGCGACCATTTTCACACATCCCGCTCCCCGCAATGACGACGAAAGCCCCTTCGCGTTTATTGAGCTCGATACTCTGCTGCCGGGTCGAGACATAATCCAGCAGTGAGAAGCCGAAGGGATCCTTATCCTCCTGCATGACCTCACTCACGTCCTGATCCATATCCTGAAGATGATGGCGGTAGACGGAAACCAGCCGCGTGGAGAGGGGGCTGTCGACAAAAATCGGCATGTGGGGCAGACGGTTTTCGTTATACAGGTCGTTCAGATAGTAAATGATCTGCTGTGTGCGTCCCAGGCTGAAAGCGGGAATGATCACCCGCCCTTCCACGCGATAGGCTTCATCGAGGATCTGATGCAGTTCCTCTTTGATATCCGACGCTTTTTCGTGGACCCGATTCCCGTAGGTACTTTCCGAGATCAGGATCTCACAGCCTTCGATCGGCTCCGGATCTCTGAGCAGGGGTAAATCGCGGCGTCCCAGATCACCGGTGAAGACCAGATGCCGCCACTCTCCCTGATCCTTAATCTTCATTTCGATGATCGCGGATCCCAGAATATGACCAGCATCCAGCAGACGAACTTTCAGGTCATCACCCAGTTCATGCCATTCGTGATAATCCAGGCGTTCGAACTGCTTCATGACCCGCCGCACATCCTCTTCGTCGTAGAGGGGTTCGATGGGCGGATGTTTGTCATGCAGTTTACGGGCCAGGTAACGAGCGTCTTCGTCTTGAATGCGGGCGCTGTCCTTGAGCATGATCTCTGCGATGTCCGCTGTCGCAGACGTGCAGAAGACGGGTCCCCGAAAACCCTGGTTGTACAGCCGGGGAATATTGCCACAATGGTCCATGTGACCATGCGAGAGAAAGACGGCATCCAGGGATTCAGGCTGGCAGGCAAAGTGGCTGTTTTTCCGATACGATTCTGCCCGATGTCCCTGAAACAGGCCACAGTCCAGTAAAATCCGTCTCTGGTCTGTCTCGATCAAATGCTGGCTGCCGGTCACTTCACCGGCGGCACCGAGGAACGTTATTTTCATGTATTATTTCATTTCCAGACAGAGGGCGGAAAGCCGTTCCCGCCCGGACAGGATTTCACAGAAAGGACAATGCATGGTACAGCTCAGACAATGATCTCCTGCTCGTTCTGAGAGGCGGTCTCCGTCCGCTCGGAGATGCTGTAAGTATCCTGATGGCGTCCGGTATACGCGACGATCAGTTCCGCCAGTAAGCCCAGGCTGATGGCCTGTGCTCCCAGAATGGTTGCAGCGACGGAATAGGCGAGCAACGGACGATTTCCGATCGGTCCGAGGCCCAGGCCAAAGAGATTGGTTAAAATCCAGACCACGCCCAGATAGCCCAAGCCCAGAAAACCGAGCGACAGACAGGTCAGCCCGATGGCTCCCAGCATGTGTTGCGGCCGCTGTCCATAGCCGGTCAGGAACCGAACGGTGAGCAGGTCGAGAAACCCGCGGAGGAAACGTCGCATGCCATACTTGGAATAGCCGTGCTGTCGCTCGCGATGATGGACGGGAATTTCGGTCACTTTAAATCCACGGGCATCAGCGAGGACGGCAATGAAACGGTGCAGTTCACCATAGATGCGAATCTCCGCGGCGACCTCTTTGCGAAAGAGTTTGAAGCCACAGTTATGGTCGTGCAGTTTGAGGCCCGTCAGCTTCCAGATCATCCAGTTAAAGACTTTACTCGGATACACTTTATGCCAGGGATCAAGGCGGCGTTCCTTCCAGCCATTGACGACATCGTAACCCTCGTTCAGTTTGTCAAGGAAACGGGGAATCTCTTTCGGATTATCCTGCAGGTCGGCGTCCATCATCATGATCACCGAACCGCGGGCGGCCCGCATCCCTGCTGTGAGCGCGGCTGCTTTGGCGAAATTCCGGCGGAAACGAATCCCGGAGACACGATCGTCTTGCTTTGCCAACTGGGAAATCAGTTCCCAGGACGCATCTTTCGAGCCATCGTCGATGAAGATGATCTCCAGATCGATCTGATGCTGCTGACTGGTTTCACAGATCTCCTGGTAGAGTTGTGGCAGACTTTCCGATTCATTCAATACCGGAATCATAATAGAGAGCACGACGAAGACCTTTCACTCAACAGACAGAAATCACTGTGAATCGATGGACTGGGAATCAGCGTCAGCCTGAACAGAGTCATCCTGGTCCTGAGCCGATTTCCCAAAACTGTAGTATAAAACAAAAGCGGCCAGAATTTCACTAGCAAATGAGACGATCCGGATCAGTAAGGCGGCTACGACCGCATTGACGGGGCCAATCAGTGCAGATCCAGCCAGGATCATACTGATCAGCCCTTCCCGCACGCCCAGTCCCGCGGGAGCGAAAATCGCCAGAAATCCCAGTGCATACGCTGCCGAGACCGCAGCGGTCCAGCGGGGCCACTCCTGCCATTGCAGGCCGGTCCCGTTAATCGAAGCGAGCGTCATGCCCAGACAGAGCCCATGCAGAATCCAGCTGGCCAGAAACATCAGGACACCCAGATAGAGCAACTTCAAGGAAAAAGCCGCCGGAGGCCCTGCCTCGGACTCATCGACTTCCGACTTCGTGAACTTTTTCGCGAACAGGTTTAACAAACGCGACAACAAAGGCAGCGAGACAAACACCGCTATCAGAAACAGACCGGGCACCAGCCAGGGACGGGCCTGCACGGACTGCACCCAGGCGGGCCACTGCTGAATCTGCTCTGCATTCAGTACAACCGGGATTAGAGAGAGAAACACGACCAGACCTACGCCCATCACGGCCAGAGTTTCATAAGCGGCTGTGAGTGCCGCGACCGATACACGAACTCCGAAGTCTTTGAGCAGGGTCGCCCGGATCAGCAGCACCGTCACTTTTCCCGGAATGTACTTTCCCAGATGACCACAATAATAAGCGCGTGCTACCGGTCCGATGCTGACCGGTTCTCCGGAACTGAGCAGTAACTGTCGCCAGAACCAGACCGAAGGCAACCAGGCCAGGATGTAGCAAATACCGGAAAGCAGCAACCAGAGCGAATTGATTTCCATTCCGGAGAGTGCCTCTCCCTGCTCCCGATAGAGTTTCGCTCCCTGCTGCCAGACAAAATACAGGACCAGCACCAGCAGGGCCCATTTGATCCCTTTCCAGATATTCCGCGACAGGGAACGGGATTCAGGTGCGGGTGGTGTTTCTGAAGACATCGATTGAGAGGTTTCGTTCTGGAATCGGGAAAGATCAGGCAGTCGATTGATCAGCGGGAGTTTCTGGCGGGCGGGGAGTCTTGAACAATGCTCTGACTGACTCCCGTCGTAAGACAATAATTGTCCAGACACCGACAACAGTCCCGATCGGAATCAGCAGACATTCAAACACCGCGACGAGCATACAGAATTTATAGCTCTCGTAGCGTGCCAGCGACTGACCAGCCAGAATGATACAGAATAAAATCGCCACCCCAAACAGAAAAAGAATCAGCCCGAATCCCAGCTCCACCTCCACCTGTAATTCCGGCTTGGAGAGTTCCATTGACTTTCGATAGTCATCAAACAGGAAAAAAATGGACTCATAAAACAGGTAAGTCACAAAAACATTAAGGATCCCATAGATGACCTGGACTTTGGAAAGCAGTTTCAATTGCCGTTCGTCTCGTTCCATCCGTTCTACCTGTTGCAAGAGAAAAGCAGGGATTGACTGTTTTCAGAAGGGGCCTTCTGTCTGATTTTATCGACTGATTCTAAGGGACCGCAGCAGCTTCGACGGCGGGAATTGGCTGCGTTTCACCAGATTCCCGGAATTTGCCGGTTTTCAGGAACCGGAGCGTGTGTGAAATGGAGCGCGAGTCATACATCATGAAAGAATGCATCACCGGCAGCAGGATAAAGTCGGCGGCCCCTGGCAGCCGCGTGCTGCTGACGCTGACGGTTCCGTCATCATCGCCACGGATCAGTGGATTGAAGCCTTTCAGAGTATTTCGACCGCCGGCAATCACACCAAATGGGAACGGGGGCGTCGGCAGTTTGGCAATAAAATCACTGTTTTCCTCGGTCACCAGCTGCTGACCCGCTGGCCCGAATACGACTTTGAACAGCAGATTGGAACGGAAGCGATCGGCCATGTCGGCCCCCCGGTTGGGGACACCCAGCATCACCATCCTCCTGATACGGGGATCCGCTTCTTCCTGCTGATCCAGCCAGGATCGCACGACCAGCCCGCCCATGCTGTGGACCACCAGGTCGATCTCTTCGACGCCTTCCAGCGACTGAATGACCCGACCCAGGTATAGTGCATTTTCCGGAATCGTCAGCTGGGTGCTGGGATAGTCAAAGGGGACGGGCATCCAGCCTGACTTCTGGCAGGCCTGCTTCAGTTTGTCAAAGGATTTGGAAGAGCGAATAATGCCGTGGATCAGGATCACCGCCCGGCCCTGCATTGGTGGCAGTTGTTTTTCCTGCTTAATTTCTTCCAGCCGCTGCTGGCACTCTTCGAGGGTCCCACTGGCATGCCGCTGGTCGGCGGGATCGAGCAGCCGATAATGCTTGCTGATCACGTTATGTTGGATTTTCCAACCCTGATAAAACTGTACATCACCCCAGAATTGCCGTCCCCCCATCGTTTTCATTGCCGGTACTTTCTCAGAAAGGTGATTCCAGAGTCGATTCAGATCCTGATTGTCGGGCAGTTGCTGCGCCTGACAGACGGTCGCATAAACCGAAAGTAATATTACGACTGTCCAGGCTGCTGATCGCTGTAACATAATTCGATTTCCACAGATCCGGGAGTCCCTTACAGTGCGGCTGGCACTGTTATAAACTGTCTCTATTGCATTGTATCGATTTGACGAATAGATAGAATGCCTTTTCAATCGAACCTGAGATATTTTATGATGAACGGACCGAATCGATTTCAGGCGAGGCAGTCCCTTTGCCTCGAATCGGAATCTCCGAAGCACACTTAAGGAAGGACATAAGAACGTTATGGATCAGCAACAGCCCCTGTCAGACAACCCGCTTCTGGTACTGGAAGGCCTTCCCCGCTTCGATCAGATTGAACCCCGGCATATCAAACCTGCCGTCAAAGCCCTGCTGGAACAGTCCGAAGCTGGTCTGCGCAAAATTGAAAAAGACGCGCAACCCACGTGGGAAGGGCTGATGCAGCCATTGGAAGAACTCGATTATCCCTGGGAACGCTCCTGGGGATCGGTGGGGCATCTGCTGGGAGTCAGAAACACTCCCGAGTTACGGGAAGCCTATGAAAGTGTGCTCCCTGAAATCATCGCATTTTCATTGAGCGTCAAACAGAGCAAGCCCATCTACGAAGCCATGAAAGCGATCCGGAACAATGGGTCGTGGGATCAGTTGAATGACGCCCAGAAACGGATTATTGAAAAACGGATCCTCTCTGCAGAACTGGCCGGCATCGGACTCTCCGGAGCAGAGTTGACGCGTTTCAATGAGATCGCCACAGAGCTCTCTCAACTCTCGACCAAATTCTCGAACAATGTGCTCGATGCCACCAAAGCCTATACCCTGCTGATTACTGACAGCAACGATGTGGATGGGTTCCCCGACAGCCTCAAACAACTGGCAGCGCAGTCCTATAACAGCTGGGATGACAAAGACGCCGATACCGAAGCCACACCGGATGCGGGCCCCTGGCGCATCACGCTGGACTTCCCCTGCTTTGGCCCCTTCATGCAGCACTGTCGTAACCGTACCTTAAGAGAACAGGTCTACCGTGCCTTTATCACCCGTGCTTCCGAAGGGGAACATGACAATACTCCGCTGATTCCCCAGATCCTGAAATTACGCCAGGAAAAAGCGAAGCTCCTGGGCTACGCGAATTATGCGGAAGTCAGCCTGGCGGAAAAGATGGCCCCCAGCGTTGAAGCGGTTCTGGAAATGGAAGAACAGTTACGGAGTTCCTCCTGGGATAACGGGCAGCAGGACCTGACAGATCTGCAGGAATACGCGAAAGAACAGGGAGAAACAGAACCCATCATTCAATGGGATTTCGCGTTCTGGTCCGAGCGTCTCCGTGAAAAACGATTCAATTATACCGACGAACAACTGCGGCCCTATTTCTCGCTCGAGAAAGTTCTGGACGGTCTGTTTGATCTGGTACACCGCATCTTTGGAATTACGGTCACACCAGCAGCAGAAGATGTTCCCGTCTGGAATAAGGATGTGCGGTTTTTCCATATCGCGGATGAAGCAGGAAAAACCATCGCCGGCTTCTATCTCGATCCGTATGCCCGCCCGGCTGATAAACGGGGTGGCGCCTGGATGGACGACTGCCTGGGTCGCAAACTGGTCCATGGGGAAGTCCAACTCCCCGTCGCACATCTGGTCTGCAATTCCACGCCTCCCGTAGGCGACAAGCCTTCGCTGATGACCTTCCGGGAAGTTGAAACCCTGTTCCACGAATTTGGTCACGGCCTGCAACACATGCTGACTACCATCGACGAAGCCGATGCCGCCGGCATCAATGGTGTGGAATGGGACGCCGTCGAACTCGCCAGCCAGTTCATGGAAAACTGGTGTTACCACAAACCGACTTTGCTCGGCATGGCGAAACATTACGAAACGGGCGAAACCCTGCCCGATGAACTGTTCGAAAAAATCAAAGCGGCCCGGAATTTCCAGGCAGGCACACTGATGCTGCGACAGATTCAGTTTGGCGTGGTCGACCTGAAACTGCACAGCGAATTTGATCCTGCGGGCGCGGAGTCCGTCTTCGACGTCCAGCGGGAAGTCAGCCAGACGACCTCCGTTCTGCCCATGCTCCCGGAAGACCGCTTCCTCTGTTCCTTCCAGCATATCTTTGCAGGCGGATACGCGGCCGGTTACTTCAGCTACAAGTGGGCGGAGGTGCTGAGTGCAGACGCCTTCAGTGCCTTTGAAGAGGCGGGCCTCGACGACGAACAGGCGGTTGCCGAAACCGGCAGACGCTTCCGGGATACGATCCTGGCGATGGGAGGCAGCCGCCATCCGATGGATCTCTTCAAAGAGTTCCGGGGCCGCGAACCCAGCCCTGAACCATTGTTACGTCATTCCGGACTGTTGTAGGACACGTTGCGTTGAGGGGGCTCTGAAAACCGCTCCACGGGCAATATTTGATGTGATTTCTGCAACGGTTTGCAGGCGGAGACCGCTGTTTTCCGGCTGGACATCTGCTGCGAAATCAAAACGATCCCCGTGCGGACCGGCCACTTCTGCCGGTCCGCTAAAATGCTTGCACGAAATAAGTTCGACTGATATGATCCGCCCCATTCAGCTGCACTCTTACCTGCATTTCAGAATTAAGCAAGGACGGTATTCAGATGGCACATCAGCTTGAGCAGGCGATCAAGGACAAATCCGCAATTATTGGTATCATCGGATTAGGCTACGTGGGCCTTCCGCTGATTGACGCTTTTGTGAACACTGGTTTTAAAACCATGGGCTTTGACGTTGATCAGAACAAGGTCGATCAACTGCAGGCCGGCAAAAGTTATATTAAACACATTCCCTCCGAAACCGTTGCCGGCTGGCTCGAAAAAAAGCAGTTTGAAGCAACCGCAGACTCCTCCCGGATGAAAGAAGCAGATGCGCTGCTGATCTGTGTGCCGACGCCGCTGACTACCAGTCGCGACCCGGACCTGACCTATGTGGAAAACACGGCAAAGGTCATTGCAGAAACGCTGCGACCCGGACAGCTGGTGGTCCTGGAAAGTACGACTTACCCCACAACGACGCGGGATGTACTGCTCCCGATTCTGGATAACGCGGGTTTGAAAGTGGGCGAAGACTATTACCTCGCTTACAGCCCCGAACGTGAAGATCCGGGCAACCCGGATTTCTCCGCAGCCGGTATTCCCAAGGTAGTGGGCGGAATGGAAGAGAATAGCCTGCGGATTGCCTCAGAGCTCTACTCCCACGCCGTGGTAAATGTGATCCAGGTCTCTTCTCCTGAAGTCGCCGAGGCCTGCAAGATTCTGGAAAACACATACCGTGCCGTCAACATCGCGATGGTCAACGAACTCAAAACCCTGTTCGACCGCATGGACATCGATGTCTGGGAAGTCATCGATGCCGCCAAGACCAAGCCCTTTGGATTCCAGGCCTTTTACCCTGGCCCCGGGCTGGGGGGGCACTGTATTCCCATCGATCCGTTTTACCTGAGCTGGCTGGCACGCAAGGAAGGACAGACCACCCGCTTCATCGAACTGGCTGGTGAAGTCAACACCCGCATGCCCCGCTACGTGATTGATCGGCTGGCAGAATTTCTGAATGAAAAAGGAAAGCCGCTCAAAGGGAGTAAGATCTGTATGCTGGGCGTCGCCTATAAGAAAGATGTCGACGATCCGCGCGAAAGTCCTTCGTTCCACCTGCTCGATCTGCTGATGGAACGGGGAGTGGACTTTACCTACAACGATCCCCACATTCCGAAACTCCCCAAGATGCGGCACCATGAAGTGCCCGCGATGGAAAGTCAGGAAATCACTCCGGAATTCCTGGCGTCACAGGACTGCGTGCTGATCGCCACCGATCACAGTGCGTACGACTACGATTTCATCGTAAAGCACAGCAAAATGGTGCTGGATACACGCAACGCCACGAAGAATGTGACTGAAGGCCGCGAAAAAATCTACAAGGCCTGATTCACATCAGTACCAATCATCAACAGCCCGGGCAAAGAAAACCCGGGCTGTTTTCATTGTCACTCCAACTGTTCTGGTTCAGTGCAACCGCTCTGCCAGATCCCGCTTCTGCTGTTGAAACTGTTCGTCGGAGAGTACCGGCGTCAAACCCTCCGTGCGATAAGCCTGAGTAAGTTCCACCCAGGAACGACAACCGCCGTAATGGGTCTCATTCTCAATCTCAAGCGGTTGAGGCAACTGGTAAGTCCGCACCAGCAGCACATACAACCCCGGACGTTTATACGCAAATCGCTGGGCCAGCGTTTCCCCGTTAAGGACCTGCAGTTTACTCAGGCCTGCCAGCTGCAGTTCCTCTTTCAGTTCATAAACCTCTTCCACAACAGCATACAGGCCCAGTCTGATTTTGTTCTCAGCGGGCTCCTGTGCATACGGTTCCTGCAACAGGTCGACCTGCTCGGGCTGTAGTTGATCCGCTCCCTGATGAAAGCGGGTAGGAAAGAGCCAGAATTCGCGATGCTCCACGCGGAATCCCTCACATCCTTCATGGATACCTCCCTTGCGGACAATCAGCGACTGGCGTCCCTGCGCTAAAGCAGCACAGACTGCCCCCCAGTCTTTGAATGCTGTCTGATTCTGGTGAAGCATTCTTACCTCGATGTCCTTAAATTCCATACTATGGAAGATATCTGCAGGGAACACAACGAGAGGTTCCGGTAGAATTAGGATTTTTCATCCAATACAGGTAGCCATCTTCTGCCCCGACAAGCAAGTCACGGAATCCGTCCCGATCCCAGTCAACCGTACAGGGACTGCTGGTATGACCGGCCAGCCTGCGTTTGCTGAGGGGCCCCTGATTTTTCAGAACAACTTTACCATCCACGGTCTTCATGTTGCGAAAGAAATCGGCGTTCGTGCTGTTGACCAGCAGGTCCAGTTGACCATCACCGTCCCAGTCGACCACGTGCAGTTTGTAGCGTCCGCTGCCTCCAGCCCGACTTTTATTCAACTGAATCGGCTTGAGTGATTCATCGACAAAAATCCTCTGTCCGGGTAACAGTTTAAGCTTACCCTGATCACAAATTCTTTCAAAAAACGCAATGTATCCTTCGTGATCCAGCATCACCAGATCCATGAGGCCATCCTGATTATAATCTACTGCAACCGGTGTCGTCCGCCATTGTGTTACCAGCTGCTTGCCTCGAGGGTCCCACCAGTTCCAGGCTGGCTTGGGAGTTTGGCCCTGCCATTTTACCTCGATGTGTTTCGCACGTGACAGGCGCGGCTCAGTCCGTGTTCCAATATTCTGGAACCAGAGCACTTCGCCCCAGATGGAGTTGACCAGCAGGTCAGGCAGACAGTCCTGATTCCAGTCAGCGACAGTCAGAGTCGTGTACCCCCATTTCGCTTCGCAGGGTCCCTGAATGGAACCATTAGGACCGGCTTGAATACGAATCGGTTGCCCTTCTGCTTCCAGATAACGGGGAGCAGCCAGTCGGGGTGAGCTGGGATGGCCAGCCAGATTTTCAATCAGTCCAATGTAACCGGCTGTATTTCCGCAGATCAGATCTTCGTCGCCGTCGCCGTCCCAGTCGTAAGCATATGGAGTCGCCAGGGCACCAAACTTGACGCCGGCTGCTTTCTGTCGGAAATAGCGGGGCGGCAGAAATTGAGGAACCCCGCCAATCAGTTCACCGGTATTTTCGATGAAAGCCACGCGTCCGTCTTCATCGCCGACAATCAGATCGATATCTCCGTCCTGATCCCAGTCAATCGCCTTGGGAACGATCATCTGCAGATCCATCTGAATCGGATGACCGTTGCTGGCCAACCGGCGGCCCAGTGCATAGCGCGGCTGTGTACGCGAGCCAGTATTTTCAAAGTAGGTCAGTTGATCCAGGAATTCGCCACAGATCAGATCCAGGTCACCGTCCTGATCAAAGTCGGCAAAGTTCGGCGAAGGCCAGCCAAAGACTTCCAGATCGTTCTCGCCCACTTTAATGCGAGCCGGTTTCGCATACTCCGGTTTGGCATCAGTGCCATTATTAGTCAGGACATAGACATACCCTCGCAGCGGTCCGTTGGTCCATTTTCCGAGCTGATTATAAGCATCGTCCCAGCCATAATCGCTCCAGTCCCCGACACCGACGACCAGATCCTGATCCCCGTCTCCATCATAATCCACGTAATACCACTGGTTGGCCCTGACTTTGCTGCCGTGCACATCCCGATTGACGGGCAACGGGGTCAGTTGATCAAAACCATTCTGTTTAAAATCAAGGACTTCCTTCCCGGCAACCAGCACCCGTGGAGTCCCATTCACATAGGAAAGACACGTATTATGGTAGCCTTTCCCCAGCCGCACACCGGGTTCAAAGACCGGCATGGGATCTTTACCATTCGATTTATTTTCGAAAAAATAGGTTCCGTTCGAGGGTTTATCTGGGCAGGAAACGAGCAGATCCAGATCCCCGTCTCCGTCATAATCCATCGGCAGCGGCCAAGCCCACAATCCGACTCCCAGATCCACCTCCAGCTGCGGATGATGGTAAGTCAGCTGTTCGAGTTCGGCAGCCCTGCTGGCAGGGGAGGCAGATAAGGTCAAACAGAACAGACAGAGATAACAGGACGTACGGAGCAGGTATTGAGCGAGCATAAGTGGAATTTCCTAAATCGGAATGAGAAGTATCGTTCCCGAAGAACAGACGTGTTATAATCTGTATTTTTATAGATCTTATTATATTTAACTCGAATGCACTGGAAGATTCCAGTCGTTCTTCTCCGTACAAAAATCAATAAGTTGAAATAGAATGAATTGGTTGCTTCTTTGCCGATTACTGGGCCTGGTTGGCATGCTGGTCGGTGCGTCAATGGTATTCAGTCTCCCCTGGGCTTTCCCCGTCTTTGGAGAGGCAGTCGAATTTGAAACAGCGGGTTTCTGGGGCATCTGTGGCTCGATCGCCTGCAGTCTGGTGTCTGGTTCCCTCCTCTATCTGATCGGCCGGAATGAGTATGGTACGATTCTGCGCAAAGAGGCGCTGGCTGTCGTCGGTTTGAGCTGGATTTATTCGGGGGTCCTGGGCTGCCTCCCCTTTCTCTTCTCCGGTTCCATGGTCTCGCCCGGCGTGCCAATGACCATTCCCGATGCCTTATTCGAATCGATCTCCGGTTTCACCACCACGGGAGCCTCCGTACTCAGGGAGCTGGAAGACCCGGCATTAATCCCCCGCTCCGTCCTGTTCTGGCGGAGCTTTACCCACTGCCTGGGTGGCATGGGAATCATCGTGCTGTTCGTCGCGATTCTCAGTCATCTGGGAGCGGGCGGCAAAGCGCTGATGCGACGTGAAGTTCCCGGCCCGACCAGCGAAGCAGTACGCCCTCGTGTGCGAGAATCTGCGATTGTCATGTGGACGATCTATGTCGCGTTCACGCTCATTCTGGCGCTGATACTCTGGCTGGAAGGCATGAGTGTCTTCGATGCCTTCTGCCACAGCTTTGGATCGATGGCTACCGGAGGTTTCAGTACGCACAATGCCAGCGTCGGCTATTTCAATAGCGCATTGATTGAATTTACGATCGCCGCCTTCATGGTCGCCGCCGGGACCAACTTCTCCCTCTACTTCATGTCGTTAAAACATATCCGGTCGCATGACAATTCCTTGAAAGATATCATCTCCCCACTCCGCAATGACATTGAATTCCGCACCTATCTGCTGATTCTGAGCGGGGCAACTATTTTTCTGACTTATAACCTGCTCCATAATCAGATCTACTCCACGCTGCCGGAAGCGCTGCGCTACGCCGGATTCCAGGCTGTCTCCATCATGACCACCACCGGCTTCGGTACGGGAGATTTTGATACCTGGAATGAATCCTCCAAAATGCTGCTGCTGTTGATGATGTTTGTGGGAGGCTGTGCCGGTTCGACAGCCGGGGGAATCAAAGTCATCCGCGTGGTCCTCTTTGCCAAGATCATCTGGCTGGAAATCGAAAAGTCGTTCCGCCCCAATGTAGTCCGCCCCCTGCGGATCGGCACCACGAATATCGAGCAGAGCATCCGCAATGATGTCACCGTCTATTTCAGCCTGGTGCTCGTGATTTTCATTTTCAGCAGTCTGTTACTGACCGCTATCGAGCCCAATACTGAGTGGAAGGATAAGGAACCAGAAAAGCTGATTGACTGCACCAGCGCCGTCGTTGCCACCCTGAATAATATCGGCCCGGGGGTCGGCGAACTGGGCCCCACCGAAAACTATGCCGATTTCACTCTCACCGGCAAAGTGATCCTGACGGTCCTGATGCTGCTGGGACGACTGGAACTGTTCGCGATTCTGGTGCTGTTCGTCCCATCCTTCTGGAAAAATTACTGACGTCACAAAAAACCAGCCCGGATCAGAGACGATCCGGGCTGGTTCATTTCAACCTGTGATGTAGATCAGATCTTTTCCGGCTTGCGACCTGCTTTGAATTTTTTGGGTCCCGTACCCGAATTGTTCGGATCATATTCATCGACGGTATCCGTCTTTGCTCCCTGGGACGGAATCTGGTCTTCCATTCCCAGCGCCCACAATATTCCGTTCAAGGCCAGCTTACGAACATTGGGATCTTTGAAGTCAAATGGATGGGCGGTCGTGGTGAAGAAGACGCGTCCTTCAGTTCCATCTTTTCCCTTGTAAGTCTTGGTCCAGGCGACCGGGTTCGTCAGTGGGTACTTGTCGAGATTCCCCTTTTGCTCGTGACCGGATTTGAGCGAACGGCCGGTCAACAGGGGCTTGCTGTCACCCGCCAGTTTGTGTCCGTCGCTGCCACCGTCGACATGATACAGCCATGAGTAAGCTTTATAGGGTTTCACTCCCTGCAGAATCGGATGGCCTTTCATGTCTGCATTGATGGTAACTTCGGTCAGGTATTCGTGCCCATCGCCGAAATGTCCATGGTGCGTGATCCACTTCTGACCCACCAGTGCGGCGATTTTCTGATCGTTCCAGGCTTTATAGGGGCTCTGGGGATCGCGAAACAGGAAAGCATGAGTTGCCGTACGGAACCCGACAATCGGTTTCCCTGACTGGACGTACTTCAGGAAATGCTGGAACTGCTCCGGGGGTAGATCACGAAACCGGGTAAACAGCACCATCAGGTCGGCATCATCGAGTGCTTCCAGGCCGGTGATCGATTTCTGATTCCCCGGATTAATCGTGCCGTCCTCGTCCAGCGAATAGCAGATGCTCACATCAAATCCGTAATCCCGCTTCAGAATTTTTGCCAGCATCGGCATCGATTCTTCAGACCGGTATTCATCATCACCCGTCACAAACACCACATGCGGCTTCTTGTCTGCTGCCTGAGCATCGTTCACAACAGCTGTCCCCATAAACAAGGTGGATAAACAACATACGATCAAATAAGACAACGATTTCATGAATACTCCTGCCGGCGCTGAAGGCTCAATTAGGGTCAAGCGGGACGATTTTCTTTCAGTGAGGGTTCAATCGTATCGAACCCCCGGCCCCGAAATCAATTGTTGAACAGGAGAACTCTTGACCTGAGTCCGCAGATTCTGCATGCTGGAAGAGGTTGAAAAATCGCTTTCACCACAGTTCACACCCACTTTCGTTCTTTTATTTTTGAGCGCTCCGAATATGAACCATTCCCGATTCCCATGCTTCCTGCAGGCGGCCTTCGTCTGTTTAATCTTCTCTACCCCCTTCGGATTCCTGAACGCAGCGCCGCCTCAAAATCTGCCTGCCGTCTCAGATCAGAACATTCACCTGCGCGGCAGCTACCAGAACAGCAAACAGAAATTCGAATCAACGAAAACCGGACATGTCGCCTTTCTGGGGGGCTCGATTACCGAAATGAACGGCTATCGACCCATGGTCTGTGAGTTTCTGGAGAAAACATTCCCGGAAACAAAATTCACATTCACAAATGCGGGCATCTCATCTACCTGTTCGAATACCGGTGCCTTCCGCACCAGCCGCGATGTCTTGAGTAAGGGACCGGTGGATCTGTTCTTCGTGGAGTTCGCTGTCAACGACGATCAGGACGCGGGACACTCCCGGGAAGCCGCGATCCGAGGGATGGAAGGCGTGATCGCTCAGATCCGTCGCCACAATCCCTATGCCGACATCGTCATGGTGCATTTCGTGAATCCCTCCATGCTGGAGACGATTCAACAACATAAGAAACCGCTCTCCAGTTCCAGCCATGAGCAGGTCGCAGAGCATTATCAGGTCTCAACGATTGATCTGGCCAGCGAAGTCGCCCGTCTCATCAATGCGGAGCAACTGACCTGGAAACAGTATGGCGGAACACACCCCGCTCCCTTTGGAAATGCCATCTGTGCCGCCATGATTGATAAGCTGCTCACGCGTGCCTGGAAAACATCTGGACCGCGGGAGAAGCATCCTGCACCAGACAAACCACTCGATCCTTACAGTTTCCGCAATGGCCGTCTGATCAATGTCAAACAGGCGACATTAAACTCCGGCTGGGAAATCAAAGTTCCTGCGTGGGATTCCCTCCCGGGCAGTAAACGCAGTCGCTTTACAAGCATTCCCATGCTGTGTGCTGACAAACCGGGATCGGAACTGGAGCTGGACTTTGAGGGAACGGCTCTGGGGGCATTCATTGTAGCCGGCCCCGATGCGGGTGAGCTGGAAGTCAGCATTGATGGCGGACCGTTTGAAACCCATGACCTGTATCATCACTACAGCAAAGGTCTGCACTACCCTCGCTCGGTCGTCTTTAACAGCCAGCTCAAGCCGGGGAAACATCATGCTAAAATCCGGGTGAGCCCCAAATCGTCCAGCAAAGGGCACGCAGCCCGCATCATGTATTTTGCAGGCAACTGAACCCGCTGACAGACTGCTTCGATTCCGATTCGATTAAAAATCGAGCCGGGCGTCGAACAGCTTCTGCCGATCGCCTCGATTGCGCACGTCGTCCAGCATTGCTTTCATATCGGGACGCAGAAAGTCGTTGAACTTGGTTTTGTTATTCACGTGCACTTCCAGTCGTTTGTCAAAATCGACCAGTTCCGGATTGAGCCAGAGTGAATACGACTTGCCTCCCGATTTGACATAGATCACATTCCCGAGTTTGATGCTGACCCCCAGCGTGACTGGACGGGCACGAATCCGCCCGTTTCCGACGTATTCAGGCCCCTGCAGAATATGGCGCGGGAAGCCGTCGGTGCGAATCCAGAAATATCGGTTATCCAGTGGTCGCAGGATTTTCGCTTCGATCTCTTTCGGGTACTTCACACGCTGATGCAGTTCCATCCAGTCAAACAGCCTGTGGATCTCTTCATAATAATGCTCATAGCCGCGGCCTTTATACTCGGCATAGATCACATCGTAGCCGCGGCGCAACATGCGGTTGACCAGCAGTGAATTGTGTTCCAGCGTATCACGGTCGAGCTCGCCACCCACGATATACCAGGCCAGATCTTTGTCATTCTGCCAATAATGCAGATTGAACGCGCTGCTGTTCCCCGCAATGGGAATCACTCCTGCAAACATCCCCGGGTGAGACATACCGATATCGAAGGCAGCATCCGCGCCGGTACCATGGCCGGCCAGAAAAATCCGATCCGAGTCCACACTGAACCGTTTACGGGCATCACGGATCGCCTGAATGACGGCATAATGAGCCGACGCGTTATCTTTGTATTCTCTTTTCCCCTCTGTAAGGTATTCCGGTGCAATCACGATATAACCGCGACGCTGTGACTGCCCCGGCCCATTTTTGTACTTGCCCCACCAGTGCAGTTCTGTCTCCGCCTTCGAGCCGGCTGCACGCAGGGCCACAATCATCGGGTAAGTATGATGCGGATTATATTCCAGAGGCAACAGTACCGAATACGAAACAGGAACCTGGGCCTGGGGATCTGTCACCTGGACCGGAAACGCGTTCTCCGGATCCCTGATCGGAGTATCCAGAATCGGGGGGAGCAGCGGTATCATCTGTTTCACCACTGCAGTTGAGACACCTTCCAGCTTCGACAACGTCTCGATCATATTGTCATCCAGCTGTTCATCCTCGTTGCGCAGGTACTCCAGCACATGTGCCCGGGCCGTCCAGAGGTTCAATGCTGTATCCAGATTAGTCACCACGTTCGCCGCCCCCACAATCCAGCCGGAATAGGCCAGAGCAAGCTTTTCCCGTGCCGACAGGGAATCATCGTTTTCCAGATTCAGGAACGCTCCCAGACGATCGATGGATTCGTAATTCAACTGGCTGTTGACTTCTCGGCGGCAGGCCTGCAACAGATCCCGGTTCTTGACATCTTTGACCTCGGCCTCAAGCTCTCCCAGTCGGAAGAGTGCCTTCTCAATCCGTTCGCGGCGATGCGAATAGTCATTCTCGAATTCACGAATCTGGCGCAGGATCGACTGGTCCACGTTATCCGTGGGAAACTTCGCCAGCGCGGTCTGTGCCAGGCGATGCTGTCCCGCTTTACGTCGCTGTTCCAACTCATTGAGCAGCTGCTGACTTTGCAGTGTGCGGAGCTCGGTTACAAAACCCGCCAGCTTCTCTTTATACTCCGGAAAGTCCTCCTCGATCCTGGCGAACTCGACGCCCGCAGGCAGGTACAGGCCGGCCTGGATGTAAAAACGGGCCACCGCGATGCGTTCGTTCGGATCCAGGGGATCAATGGAGTTTTTCAGCATGGCATCCAGGATCTCTTCCTTGACGGAAGTGGTCCGCATTCCCAGATCCCATTGCTGTTTGAGGCCGGTGATCTTCAGATAATGCGGCGTGATCTCAGTCACCCCCTGCAACAGTGGCAGCATTCCCCGGTTGGTTTTCAGCGTCACCGTGCGCCGACCATACTTGTCAAAGTCGGTCACATTTTCGTAGGAACCGACCACCTTGAGCATCTGCCCCCGTCCCGTTACCCGTTGAGGCAGTTTAAACGTTTCATACAGGGAGAGATCCTGATCGTTGTTGATGCGAGTCAGTGTACGCCGCGAGACAAAGTAGCGGACCACGCCATCATCGACCATGATGATGGGGTATCCCTCCAGCTTGCGGGGAGGCAGTTTCACTTCGGCATCGCCTTCCAGACGGGAAGACAGTGTTTCGGTCAGTCCCAGTATCGGTACAACATCACCCCGGAGGATCGTACCATGCTCGACTTCCACTTCGCCTGCCTGGGCTGTCAGAGAGTAGCACAGGCTCACCAGCAAACAGAGAGAACCTGCCAGCAGCAGACGTCCTGAACGGGAGACGTACCGCGACCATTGAGACAGAGATGTTTCGAATTCAGGAAATAATCGTACAGTCATACCGGTTTCATCGACACTCTGACTGCCGGAATATGAGAAATAAAAAGCCTGTCTATTTCCTACGTTACCAGAATCCGTTTATTGGCAAAAATTCCGGTCAAATTCGTTTTTTCGATCATTGGACATCAGAATGATGCGTCGCAATGTGCTCAAGATACCATATTGACAGCGGCGCTCACAGCTCGTCAATGGTTTACCGGGGAACAGACGGCATCTGTCAATCCAGTTGAGGGAGCAAGCCGAGTGACTGAACCTGTTTAGGCTCTCGATGAAAACTGTAAAAAGATGAGATTCGCTACGAGCAGCATTATCAGCAGGACCGGCACAGCTGGTAGCGGTTATCAGAGAACTACCAGGTGCATTCTTCGCCGGTCAGCATCTGGTACGCTTCAAAGTATTTCTCACGTGTTTTTTCTACGATCTCCGCAGGCAATACTGGCGGGGTGCTGTTCTTATCCCAGTCGGTCGTCTCCAGCCAGTCGCGCACGAACTGTTTATCGAGCGAAGGCTGTGCCCCTCCCGGCTGGTAGGTCTCCGCAGGCCAGAACCGGGAGCTGTCGGGAGTCAACACTTCGTCGATCAGAATTGGCTCCCCGTCCAGCAGTCCAAATTCGAATTTGGTATCGGCCAGAATAATGCCGCGTTCCCGGGCGTACTCGGATCCCTGCTGATAAATCTGGATGCTCTTTTCCCGCAGGCTGTCTGCCAGTTCCTGACCGATGGCCTGACTCATGACTTCGAAAGAGACATTTTCATCATGTCCCGATTCCGCTTTGGTCGCCGGCGTGAATAAGGGCTCGGGCAGCTGATCGCTCTGTTTCAGACCGGCGGGCAGATCAATCCCGCAGACAGCTCCATTGGCCAGATAGTCTTTCCAACCGGATCCGGAAAGATATCCGCGGACCACACATTCAAAGGGAACGACTTCCGTTTTACGAACCACCATGCAGCGTCCGCGGAGTGCTTCCAGGTCGGCATCATCAGGGAGCGGCAGATCCGCCGGATTCATACTCAGCAGGTGATTAGAAACTTCGGTGAACCGCTCAAACCAGAAGCGGCTGATCTGAGTGAGAACCCTCCCTTTATCCGGAATTCCCGGTGACAGAATCCAGTCAAACGCACTGATCCGATCGGTGGCCACGAACAGCAGCCGATCGCCAAAATCATAAACATCGCGGACCTTTCCCCGTTTAACAGGAACGCCGGTAAGTGTACTTTCGGTAAAAGCGGATGATGTCATGTTTCGTAACCACATTCATGAAAAGCGGATGAATTGAGACACTGGAAGTGTAGCGAGAACCAGCAGGCTAAACAATTGAGTGCTGTTCATAACCGCTAAATCCCCTGCAATTTGAGTGATCCTCAATTTCCTGCCAGATGATAGCGCGAATCAACCCGATGTACATACATACGACTCTACACTTGCCACCAGCCCTCCAAACGCGATAATGGATGGAGAGACCTGAAGTTAACTTCTTTTTTTGATAATCAGATAACGATTGTGACCCGTTCTTATGGGCAACTTGCGCTTTTTAATTGCTCCCAACCAAGTACCTGAAGACTGGTCTGATCTTCACCGTGCCTATCTGAACGCCGTCGACGGTCGTGTTTTCCCAACGCGCGTGGAAGTCGATGGCAACATCCTCACCTTCCGGCGCCAGACGTCCCAAAGCTGCAAGCTGAATATTGTCTGGCATGTCAAAGACTTTGGTCGCCCCGTAGTGCGGACCGCTTCCCTGGCCGAACGTGATGATCCTTACGTGCTTTCACTCGAGCTGGCCCGCGGCAAAATTTCCACACTCAAAGACCAGCTCAGCACCTGGCAGATCGCCGGCCTGGTGATTCCCGAAGCCCTGTTGAAACTGCACGACGAAGCATTCGCCGCGTTCTCTCAGGCAGCCGTCATTCAGGATCAACTGGAACGCTGCTCAGAACTTGCTGACCTGGCGCTGCAGAAAGCCCATGCCGCAGCGGAACTGCTGGTTCAACTCTACGCACGTCAGCGGCTGACGATTCTGCATCAGCGTGCCCAGTCACTCAAACTGCCCGTCTCACTGGGATGTAACCTGGGGGAGCTGATTCCCGAAGCGACGCAACGGGCACAGATCTGCCAGGCCTTCGACGCCGTCAACGTGGATCTGGTCAACTGGAAGAAAATCGAACTGTATGAAGGCGAACAGAACTGGGACCTCTGTGATCGGCAGGTTGACTGGTGCGAAAAAAATCATTTGTTGATCCGGGGTGGCTGCCTGCTTGACTTCGCTCCCGAGGGGCTTCCCGAATGGCTTGAATCCTGGAAGCTGGATATGGTCAACTTCCAGAGTATCGTTTCACATTTCATTGAAACCGCCATCACTCGCTATACCGGCAGTATCCGCAACTGGACCCTGGTCTCCGCCATGAATACCGGCGGTGTCTTCGGCCTGAACGAAGAGACGCGTCTGACACTTACCGCCCGCGCCATTGAAGTCGCCAAGCAGACCGATGATTCGATTCAATGTTTCATCCGGGTGGAACAGCCCTGGGGAGACTATCTTTCCAAAGGCCAGCATCAGCTCTCCCCCATGCAGTTCGTGGATGCCATCGACCGCCTGGGAGTGGGGCTCTCCGGGATCGACCTGGAACTGAGTATCGGCTACTTCCCGAACGGCTCACATCACCACGATATGCTGGACATCTCGAAGCTGATCGACAAATGGAGCATTCTGAATCTGCCGCTGCACCTGACCCTGGCATTCCCCAGTGACGATACGGTGATCAACGAGAAAGACAAAAGCATCTCCCGCGTCCAGGAAAGTCAGTGGAAAACCGGCTGGAGTGAAGCCGCCCAGGCAGAATGGATCGATCTCTACCTGCCGCTGCTGTTGGCCAAACCGGCAGTGACCGGCGTCTACTGGTCGCAGTTCCGTGATGAGAATTCCTGCCGGTTTCCCCATTCGGGGCTGATCAATCAGGATGGCCACGCGAAGCCGGCACTGGACACAATCACGAAATATCATCGACAATACTGGCGCGCCTGATTTTCAGCAGTTCCCATATCAGTGACCAGCGGCGCTCTGTCGAAAATTCAACGTCAGCCTGTTATCATGCAGGCGCGTGTGCGAATTTCCGTGTTCCAGCCTGATGTGTCTTCAGCCTGGCTTTGCCACGCCTTTGCGGACCGGCAGCGGTTCGTCCCCACTACTACATCAAGGATTCAACATGGCTACCGATAGCAATGTACCCGAAGTTGGCAAGCGTGCTCCTGCTTTTACCCTCCCCGCCTACCCGGAAGGCAAAATCCGCCTCAGTCAGTACAAGGGCGAAAAAAATGTGCTCCTGTACTTCTACCCCAAAGACAATACTCCCGGCTGTACCACCGAGTCCTGTGATTTCCGGGACCGGGTCACCACATTCAAGAAGAACGACACCGTCATCCTGGGCATCAGTCCGGACTCCGTTGCGTCTCACGAAAAATTCGCCACCAAGTTCGACCTGCCTTTCATCCTGCTCTCTGACGAAGATCATGCGATCGCCGAGAAGTATGGTGTCTGGGTCGAAAAGAGCATGTACGGCAAGAAGTACATGGGCATCCAGCGCGCCACATTCCTGATTGGCAAGGACGGGAAAATTGCCGCATCCTGGCCCAAGGTGAAAGTCAACGGACACGCCGAAGAGGTCGCCCAGGCATTGAAAGATCTTGATTGATCGGCCCCGCCTGCGGACCTCATATGCGATGTCTTAAATCCACGCTGACTGGTTGCAGAGTCAACCTGCCTGAGTGCAGCTTAACCGGCCAGTCGGCGTTGTTCGCTGGGAAACTGAATGAACGGGCCCACAGCTCCCTGCTCACTGCCATCCCATTGATGGGCATTCACGGCTTCCAGAACCCGCTCGGCAACCTGCATCGCTTCCAGAGCCTGTGCCCCACCCACCAGCGGTGCGGTGTTGCTGCGGATGGCTTCCACGAAGCTGCTTAACTCTGCGGTCAGCGCATCTGCCGAAGAGACTTCAGGATTTTCCACTTTCAAGAAGGTCCCGAAGACTTCCTGTTTCAATGCTTCCAGATTCACTCCCGCTTTTCGAGCCCGCTCCAGTGGCGGAGTGCCGTACAGCAGGGTTTCCGAAGGCCGATACGAATTGACTTCCCGACTGGTAAAGTCCACCGTCACGCATCCGGAAACACCCCACAACTGCATGGTCCGCTTGGCGACCGGACAGATGCGGCTGGCAGTCAGATCGGCGATACATCCATTCTGGAACCGCAGACGTGCCTGAACGGCGTCTTCGTGTTCGCCCATCACCGAGATGCCGAATGCTTCAACGCTCGACAGGGGAGACTGGACCAGCGACAGGACCAGATCGATGTCGTGAATGAGCAGGTCGTGAATCACGCCGATATCGGTAGAACGGAAGGTATAAGGGCTGACACGCTCGCTGCGAATGAAGCGTGGCTGGGGGCAGCGCTGGAACGCGGCCTGGGTAGCAGGATTGAAGCGTTCCACATGACCGATCTGCAGCAGAGTCTGGTGAGCGTCTGCAATCCGCACCAGTTCTTCCGCTTCCGCCAGGTTACAGGCAATCGGCTTCTCGACCAGCACGGGAATCTGTTGCGACAGAAACTCGCTGGCAATCGCCAGGTGGGCATGCGTGGGAACTGCCAGTGAAACCGCATCGACAGAATCGAACAGCTCACGGTAATTCGCTACCCAGCGGGTGCCGTGCTGCTCAGCAATTGCCTGTCCCTGATCGGGGTTGGTATCTGCGACAGCACACAGATTGACGCCTTCCAGTCCGGCTAAAATCCGGGCATGGTGACGTCCCAAAGCTCCTACCCCGACAACGGCCACATTCAATGAACTCATGCTGCTCTCCGTGTTGAATCTTGATTATTTTCTTCAGGAACGTATTTGGCGCTGCGGGCAGCCGCTTCTCGACCTCGCCCCGCTTTACTCCCCTGAATGCCTTCAAAATGGTTAAACAGAGTCTGTAACGCCATGGGCATCACACCCTCCAGTTCCTGACTGAAAATCTCGCGTACCTCTTCCAGCTTTTTGTTTTTGCGATAGAACAGGCGGTAAGCTCTGCGAATGACTGCGACCGCGCTGTCAGAGATCCCTGCCCGCTGCATACCGATCATATTGACGGTTCGTACGCGAAAATCATCTGCCCCCGTACAGATCATATAGGGAGGCACATCGATGGTCGCCCGGGCACCGCCACTGATGAAGGCCAGCGTTCCGATAGTACAAAACTGATGCACGACAGTATTCCCCGAGACAATCGCCCGATCGTGCACGTGCACATGGCCTCCCAGCAACACGCCATTCACCAGCGTCACATCATCAAAGATGCGGCAGTTATGGGCGACATGGGAATTGCAGAGCAAAGTATTACGATTTCCAATGCGTGTGCAGTGATCTTCTTTCTCGGCACCGCGATGTACCGTGCATCCTTCCCGAAACAGGTTGTCATCGCCAATCATCAGCCGCGTGGGAGCGCCGTGGTAACCGGCATCCTGAGGCTCTGCGCCAATGACGGATGTCGGGAAAAAGCGGTTTCGTTCTCCAATCGTGGTATGCCCCGTAATGGAAACATGACTGTCCAGCACAGTCCCATTCCCGATCTTGACGTCCGGCCCGACGACACAGAACGGACCAATCGTCACATCCTCTCCGATTTCTGCCTGGGGATCGACGTGGGAAAGATTTGAAATATTTGTCGGCATTAGAATCGACATCCTAAAAAGTCTGCAGTCAGTGACATACCAGAGCGTGTTGAAAAGGCTGCTCGACGGCAACCGGAAATGCAAGTTTCAAGCAACCTTCCATGCTGTTGTAGAATCAGTGGATTGATGCGTTAATTTAATCTGCCTGATCAACTCTCGATTCAGAGCATGACCCGACTGATGTGCGCTGAAGTAACCATGCAGGTCACAGCCGAGCAGAGCAAAATCACCCAGGCAATCCAGCATTTTGTGACGGACACATTCGTCTAATGTTCTCAATTCATTATCAATGGGACCTTCCGGACCCAAAACCAGTAGATCTGCTGCACTCAGCTTCTGACCATAGCCCAGCTCACGCATCGCGGCGACTTCTTCTTCCAGCACGAACGTGCGGGAAAAAGCGAGCTGGCTCATCCAGATCTCCGGATTGATCTCCAGCGTCAGACACTGGGGCGTGACCGGCGAGCCTTCGCCGTAGTTCAGATAGTAGCCGATGGCCATCACCGAACGGTTCAATGGCTTGGCCTGAATGAAGCTGCCCGCTTCATTTTCCACGGTGAGTGACTGCTGGATCGTGATCACTTTCCGTGGGAAAGGCTGTTCCACAATCCCCGCCTCCAGAAACGCCAGTGACAGTTCCTGTGCGGAACCATCAAAACAGGGCGCTTCAGGAGCATTGATCTCGATACGACAGTTGTCGATCTGCAGCCCCGCCAGGGCAGCCATCACGTGCTCGATCATCTCGACCGAGGCCCCTTCGAATTCAATCGCAGTTCGCCTCTGTCGAAATACGGCATTCTCAATCAAAGCCGGGATCGGTTTTGAACCACTGAGATCCGTCCGGACAAACTGGATTCCATGATTTTCCGGTGCCGGACAAAAACGTATTTTGACATCGGAGTTAGTGAAGATCCCAACCCCGCTACATTCCAATGATCTGGCCAGCGTTCTCTGATGACGAGTTCGCATCGGCTGCTCCTTCGATGGGGAAGACTATCTGGGTGCACTGAAACAATCGCAAAAAGGATGCAGGCAGGTCGAAACCTGCGCTACATCCAGGAGGAGTGCAAAGAATCCCGCCAGCACTACTGACGATTCGAACCTGGTGCAGGACCAGTCGCAGTTTTCTGGCTCTTGTAGTTACGGTTCAGATAGTCCAGAACTGACAGGGTGATGTCATCGTCGGCACGATGGAAAACGACCTGACGATTCATGCCCTGGATCAGCTTCTTGGGATCATCGGTGTCGAGACTTTCGCGATTAAACCGCATGATCAGAGTGTAGTTGTAGATCTTGGCATACTTCTTGACGGTATCTGTCACTTCCATGTAGATGGTGTGATAGATCCGAGATTCTTTCCGCAGAAAATCACGCTGGGCGACTTTGCGGAATGCTTCGAAGTCGGAAGCGGCCTGGGCGAGCTGTTTTTCGCGAGCCAGGTACTCGGGGCTGCCCTGTTTGAAATCCTGCATTTCTTTCTGAACAGCCTGAATCTGCTCTGCCATCGCTTTCGCTTTGGCATCACTTTGCTGGATTTCCGCTTTCAGCTCTTCCCGCAGAGCGGTGAACTTTTCATAGTTCTTGAACACATGAGCCATATCAATCAGGCCCACTTTGTGTACGACTGAAGCCTTGCTTTGAGCATTGCCCTGTGCTGACGCTGTTTCAGTGAAACAGGCGAAACCACCGACAATCGCAAGAACCATAGCTGATGTAATTAATTTTTTCACGACCGAAGCACTCCTTTGCAGAATGGACCACTGTCCGTAGTGGCAATCAAACGAAATAGATTTTCTGAATCAGGGCCAGACTCCGTCTCCAGTAGACTTCATCGTAACCCGAACATCATGGAAATGTAGTATTTACCGTAAGGTGCAGTCGAAATCTCGTCATATCAATCCGACTCACCGTAGCGAGAGACCGGTAATTTTGCATAGTTTCGTTTTCAGGTCAATACGAAAAAATTGGCTTTCACACTCAATTTACAAACCGTCATCCCGTTTCCGACTCCGGCCCCCTCCCAGTCTCGCTCAGGCTATTTTTTGGTCTTGCCTCGAAATGGCGTTTTGATTATTAATCGCCCCTCTTTCAATTCTCAGACTCAACCTGTCTCACACATGAATCAATCTCGATTCGCACTACCAGAACATTTCTGTTTGTCCTCAATCACCTGCGACAACTCAACTTATATATCTTTCAAATGGGCTGTACAAAGTCAGCACGGAGGCTTATTCCATGTGTCCGTTAGACCGCTGGATCCTGACACCTTTATTAATAACAGGGCTGTTGCTCAGCCTGGCTGACGATGTTTTTGCAAAAAAACGGTCCTTCCCCTACGAAGCCGTGGTCAATGCTGACGAAGCACTGGTACGCAGCGGGAATGGACGTCGCTATTACCCCACGCTCAAGCTCAAACGGGGCAGCCGCGTCACGGTCCACCGCCACGATCCCGGCGGGTGGTTTATGATCGCTCCTCCCCAGGGCAGCTTCAGCTGGGTGCGTGCAGAACATGTACAGAAGCTGGCCGGAAACCGCGGACGCGTAAGTGAAAATGGTGTCGTGGTCCGGGTCGGCAGTGCCTTTGATGATTCGCGCGACGTCGAACAGATCCGGCTCTCCAAAAATGATGAAATCACTATTCTAGGCAGTAAAAATGTTCAGACTGAATTTGGCAATGTGCTGATGTATCGCATTCAACCGCCTGTTGGCGAATGGCGCTGGGTTGAAGGACACCTGCTGCTCCCCGCCGATCAATATCAGCCTGGCAGCAATCCTCCTGCCCCCATCGATTCTCCCATCGCCAAAAATGAGACGGATCCTTTTGGTCAGAGTATGCCTGAAAACAAGACGCCTGCTCCCCAACAGGAGCTGATTCAGACTCCCACCGATGGCTCAGCCCGGCGGAGTGTTCCCGAAGTCGACGAAATCGCAGCCGCCAAGGATGCGATCAAAACCATTGATACCCAGTTCCGGGCGATGATCGAAACCGAACCCAATACCTGGGACCTCGACGGCCTGGAACAGGACTACAAAACCCTTCAGCAGGAAATCAAACATCCTGCCATTGCCAGTAAAATTGATCTCCGGATTGACGCCGTCAATCGCTACCGTAAAGTCCAGGAAGAATACAAGGATTTCCTGAAACTGGCGGAAGAGACCAGTAAACGCGATGCGGAACTCGTCTCGATGGCCCCCGATCAGAACAAAACCAACCGTTACCCTGCACCGGAAACTCCCGCGGGAGAGAATGGCCTGCTGCCTCCCTCGCCGGAGCCTGCTTCCACACAGCCTGTTGTTCCAGGTCAGCCCCCTGCGCCAGCACAACCAGCGATTCCGAGCCAGCCGGCTCCTCCGCTGCCGCAACCCAGCGCACCCACACCAGAGGTACCACAACCACAGACTCAACAACCGCCACGCCCCTCGCAGCCCCAGTTCTCCGGAGCAGGCATTGTACGGCGGCTTAACAATGCCCGTTACGGTATGCCTACACATGCCCTGGTCGCACCGAACGGTCAGTTCCTGGCCTACCTGCAGCCGGTCTCACCACAGATCAATCTGGACGCCGCCGTCGGGCGTGCCATCGGCGTGACGGGCAAACGCTGGTTCCGCTCCGATTTACGAGGCGAATACATCCTCGTCGAATCGATGACGCCCGTCCGCCTCCAGGCCACCCCGGTTCCGGGAAGATAACAAATCAATCAATGCCTGCGATAGAAAAACGCCCTCTGTGTCATAGATACAGAGGGCGTTTTTAATTAGTGACGATCAATTCTATCAGATCAGATCTTCCGTACTGGCGGCTTTCGCAACATCTTCTTCGCTGACATCCTCAGAAGCCTCAGGAGATTCCTTAAATAACAGGAAGAACAGAATCATAATCACCAGCGCTGTCACAGTGGGAATGATCCAGAATTCTTTCCAGGTGAGTAACCTCTCAGCCCCTGCTCCTGTCACAATATTGTTTTTCAGTAACCCCATGAGCTGGGCACCGATCAGCATGCCAAAACCCTGTGTCGCCAGAACCAGAAAGCCCTGGGCCTGGGCGCGAATCGAGGGTCCTGCCTTCTGTTCTACATAAATCTGTCCGGTGACAAAGAAGAAGTCATAACAGATCCCGTGTAGCACAATACCGAAAATAATCATCCAGTAAACAGCATCAGCAGCGCCCGCTGCAAAGAGACCGTAACGCAGTACCCAGGCAAACATACCGAACAGCAGCATCCGCTTCACACCCAGGAACTTGAAGAAAAAGGGCATCAGGACCATGAACAGAATCTCTGACATCTGGCCGAAGGTCATTTCAAATGCGGGGTCTTTAATATTGGCATCTTCGACAAACATCGGAGCAAAATTGTAATAGGAAGCCAGCGGAATACAGATCAGCATTGAGCTGACCATGAAGACCAGGAACGAACGCTGTTTCAACAGGGCCAGTGAGTCCAAACCCAGAATATCCCGCACGGAGATTTCTTTCCCCTTCGAAGGCGGTGGAGTATGCGGTAGCGTCAGACTGTAAATTCCCATCAGCACTGCAGCGCCCCCTGCGACGTAAAACTGCTGAGGAAGTTTATCGGCATGCATCATCTTACTGACAATTATCCCGGCAATAATCCAGCCGATGGTACCGAACACACGAATCAACGGAAACCAGAGCTGCTGATTCTTCAAATGGGAGAAGGCAATCGTATTCGTCAGACCCAGCGTCGGCATATAACACAACATGTGTAACAACAGCAACAGAATAAAGGTCGTGCTGCCTGCTCCACTGGCGTTGACGACACCCGGAGCAGCTGCCAGAACACAGCCTCCCACAATCATCAGTATGGCCAGCACTCGTTCTGAGGAAAAGAAGCGGTCAGCGATCATCCCCAGGACAAATGGAGAAACGATAGCGGCAATCGGTCCCACCGTATAAGCCCAGTGAGTGATGCTCTCCATCCCGTGCTCCTTCATGAAGTTCCCGACGGTTACATACCAGGCTCCCCAGATGAAGAATTCCAGGAACATCATGATTGAGAGACGAATACCAATGCTTAATGGCGAAGACGATTGTTCTGAGGACATGCTGGTGTAACCCTTCTCCTGCTCTGTTGCTAAATACCGTACGTGTCGGATCTTTGATCGCTACGATCATGTCCCGAATCAACCTGTCAGGCAAGTATAAAGGGATTCAGTCCCGGGAATTTCTCCTGAATGGACCTCTCTCAACTCCAACAGCCGCGTCAATTTTCCCTGACTCTGCCTCACATCGGGCACCTGGGCCTCCAGATGCCTGGCCACGATCCCCCTGAGTCCCCCACATCAGTTCTTTCAAATATGACATATCCTATTTCTCAATAACCACTTACAAACATTCACGGCACACGCAGCATTTTTATCCATATTTTTCATTCAACCCATATTTACACAGACGGAATAATCGCTACAATCCGTTTAATCCGAATAATCGCTACAATCGGAATAGGCGGAACTCACTCTCACCTCACTCTCAAGAAACTGTCACCACTTTCTGAGAGGTCTAACATGAAACTGTTAACGAATTTCTGGCGCGACGAAGCCGGTCTCGTCATGTCCGCCGAGCTGGTCATGCTGGGAACCGTGGGAGTCATCGGCGCCACCGTCGGTATCAGCGCTGCTTCCACCGCCATCAACGATGAACTGGTCGAATTCAGCCATGCCATTCGCAGCCTGGACCAGAGCTACGAAGTCCAGGGGCACACCAGCTGTCGTGCCTGGACCGCTTCGTCCTCCTATCGTCAGCAGGATGTCGAAAAATCTCTCGCGGACCTCTGTGGCCAGATCGACAGAGCCAATCGAGCCGTTGAGAAAAAACGGGAGATGAAACGCAAAGCGCCGCCGAAATCCAGCGACCTTCGCAAGAAAATGGAAGCCAAAAAACGCAAGGCAAAGCAGCAGAAAAAGAACGAAGCCTGATTCAGCTCGCTTCTGAAAACAGTTTGTATTGATTAATGCAACAGGCCCGCACTGATTCGATTTCAGAGCGGGCCTGTTTCCGGTTTCTGCCACAGATTATTTCTGGTTATTCCACTCGTCCACCTGTTGCAAAACTTTAATCACGGCCTTCAACGGGTCAAGAGCTTCTGCCTCAAACCGTCGGGAAATGCGTGGGTTCTGTGGAGGCGAATATGAACAGCTGAAAAGAAATTCATTCGGTCTGCCGCCCGGCTCCAGGCGATAATCGCGGATTCCCAATTCGTTCAGCTTCTGAACCGCTGCGCTCCAGGTCGCCGGATCCCGTCGCAGCATCAGCTCGGCCCGCTGACGGAACTGGGGATCTACTTCGCGAACAGGCTCTTCAGCCGAGGCCTGCTGCACAGCACCAGGTTCCTGATTTTGTGCTCCAAACGGATTCGGTCCCGGGTTTTCAAACTGCTGAATTTCCTGTCCCAACGCATTCTCAACTCCGGAGGAGGGACCAGGCAGATCGTCGAAACCGGCCTGCTGAATCGGATTCGGCTCCCGGTTGCCAGGTCGTCGATTCTCCCCGGGAAACTCGGCAGCAGCATTCAACTCTGCCATCCCCTGAGCGGGTTCCAGTTTCTGTGGTGCCGACTCAAATTCCCAGCCGTCCAGGGCTCCCGCGGGCGGCAACCACTCTTCATCGCGTTTCTTTCGCTGAGGGTTGGCTGCCATCTTGCCAAACGGATTCTGTCCCGCTTGTCCGTTCGCAGCGGAGCCGTTCAGATTGCCTTCACCGCCCAGATCGATTTCGTGCGATGAAGAATCGAACGAGATCTCTTCAAATGGTGACTGGGCCGAGTCTTCCTGATCAAACAGGTCTTTTTCATTGAGAGCCGACTTTTTAACGGGAGCGATTTCCGGAATCCCGAAGATCGCCAGCATTGGTACCGCGACCAATGGGATCAACACGAGGATCGTTGAAAAAAAGTCATTCGTTTTGGAGCGCATTTGCGTTTCTCCTCCATGTTCGCAATCACGCTATCGGATCAGATCCGATCGGAACAATGGGAACACTCCTTGTTCTCAATGTATTGGTTAACAGAAACCTTCCTGGTTAACCACAAATTTTCAGGTCAGGAATTCGCCTTCCAGTGGGGCCCGGTTGAATCATATTCCGTCGAATTCCTGAAGCAGACCGTTCCTTCCGGTAGTGTCTTTCGCCTGATTCAAGGTCGCGAATCATACAGAATCGCCTCTGATCCAACAATTGAAGTTTTTGAAAAACTGTTGAATTCGGCAAATCTTCAAAAGATCTCGTATTTTGACAGCCCCTGATTTCTGTTAAAATGGTTAACCCTAAAACTCTGGACAGAATAAAAAGCTCGCAAACTTAAAAAGCAAAGAGTCAATCTAAAGAATCTGTCTTGACAATTTATCAAAAAACCAAGAGAACACGTGATCTGATTTATTACGGTTCGTGCCTTGGTTCGATTATTATTACAGTGTCGAGTGAGTCTGACAGAGGGAATCTGTGCTCGACTTCGAATCAGCAGACCGTATCATTTCATAAGAGGGAAACTCAGTCCGACGTTTCCATACTGCAGAGTGGTCTATATTTCTTACTGGTTTTGAGACAGTTCCTCCGCCAACAGTGCTCATTCGGAAATCAGTCCAAAACAAGTGGATTTCGACAAAGGGAGTCACGAAATTCAATGGTAAAACAAATCGCTTACCAAACGCGCAGCGTACTGGGTCGCCAGATGGGAAAAGTGGCAGCGTTCACTGGAGTTCTGGCCCTCGCTTTGACAGCCAGCCTCTCTCAGGTCAATCACCTGCAGGCAGAAACTCCAGATGCCAAGCACGCACTTGATCCGGCCATTCGCCTGGCAATGCAGAGTTACGAGACGACTGCCGACCTCAAAGACTTTCAGGCCACGTTCATCAAACGGGAAAAAGTCGGTCGCAGAATGCAGCCTACCCACACGATGCAGATCAAATTCCGTGAAAAGCCACTCAGCGTTTATCTGAACTTCCTCAAACCGCACGAAGGTCGTGAAGTCATTTATGTCCACGGTCGCAATGGAAACCAGATCCTCGCTCACGAAACCGGAATCAAAGGTCTGGTTGGCACCGTCTCCCTGCAGCCCAACAGCCCGCAGGCCATGGACGAAAGCCGCTACCCGATCACCACGATCGGCATTCGCAAAATGCTGTATCAGATCCTGAAGCAGTGGAACGAAGAACGCAAACAGGATGCCGGCGTCTCTGTCAAATACTTCCCGGATGCCAAACTGGGAAATATGCAGTGTAAAGTCCTGCAGACCAGTTACCCCCAGCAGCGTCAGGGAATCCGCTTCCAGATGACGCGGCTCTACATCGACAAAGCCACCAACCTGCCCGTGCGGGTCGAACAGTACGACTGGCCCACTCGCCGCAACGCCAAGCCGGAACTGGTCGAAGAATACACCTACACCAACATCCGCACCAACGTTGGTCTGACGGATCAGGACTTCAATCCGCAGAACCCTTCCTACAACTTCTAAACTGCAAGTGATACGACTCCTCTTAAATTAAGATCACTTAGTAATCACCCGCCGAAGACTCACCGCGAGTCTTCGGCTTTTTTTGTGTTTTCCGTCTCGAAAATTCCCCCTTTCCGCCTGCTTTCATTTTCACGAACAAGTTGCAACTGCCTCTTTCGCATTGATATAATCAGATATCATCATACGTATTTTATCTGATTGAATTTCGACTCCAGTTATACGGTAACCTGATTGAACCTCTGCATTCCTTTTTCAATCGACCGGTCAGATAAACCATCCTTCTGTTTTCAACTTCTTTAGCTACTACCAAGGAGCCCAACATGAGTGAAGCGCCCAAAAATGTCTCATCACGTCGCGAATTTTTGAAAAATTCCAGTCGACTTGCTGCAGGGGCTTCTGTTCTGGCCGGTACGTCTATCCCTCACGTACATGCGGCCGAAGATAACACCATTAAAATCGCACTGGTCGGCTGTGGCGGACGTGGCACCGGGGCCGCTTCCAATGCCCTCTCCACCACCAGTGGACCAATCAAACTCGTCGCGATGGCGGACGTCTTCGACCACCGTCTCAACACCAGTTATAAGAGCCTGAAGAAACTGCACGGCGATAAAGTCGACGTTCCCGACGATCAGAAATTCATCGGTTTCGACGGCTACGAAAAAGCCATCAGCTGCCTCAGCCCTGGCGACGTCGTACTGCTCGTTACACCGCCCGCCTTCCGCTGGGTCCACTTCGGATATGCCATCGAAAAAGGCATCAACGTTTTCATGGAAAAACCGGTCACCGTCGACGGCCCCAGCACACGTAAGATGCTCGAACTGGCGAAAAAATCCAAAGAGAAAAATCTCAAAGTCGGCGTCGGACTCATGTGCCGTCACTGTAAAGCACGTCAGGAACTTTACGATCGCATCAAAGATGGTCAGATCGGCGATGTCCTCGAACTGCGTGCCTACCGCATGGCCGGCCTGACCGGCTCCGCTGCCACCGGTCCTCAACCGCCGGACATGAACAGCGAACTGCTCTATCAGATCTCCCGCTTCCACGGCTTCCTCTGGGCCAGCGGTGGCGGATACAGCGACTTCCTCATCCACAACATCGACGAAAGCTGTTGGATGAAAGACGCCTGGCCTGTTCGCGCAGATGGTTCTGGCGGACGCCACTATCGGGGCGACAACGTCGACCAGAACTTCGACAACTACAGCGTGGAATACACATTCGCCGACGGAACCAAACTCTTCCTCCGCGGCCGTACCATTCCCGGTTGTCGTCAGAAGTTTGCCAGCTTCGCCCACGGCACCAAGGGTCTGGCCGTCATCTCGACTTCGGCTCACCATCCGGCCAAGCCCCGGATCTACAAAGGCTACAACGAGGACAAAGAGAACCTCCTCTGGGCCTACCCGCAGCCGGAACCGAACCCGTACCAGGTGGAATGGGACGACCTGATCACTGCCATTCGCCAGGATCAGCCCTACAACGAAGTCCAGCGCGGCGCAGAAGCCAGCCTGGTCACCGCCATGGGACGTATGGCCGCTCACACCGGGCAGGTCGTCACTTATGATGAAATGCTGAACTGCAAACAAGAGTTCGCTCCCGATGTGGATAAGCTGACCATGGACTCACCGGCTCCGGTGCTTGCCCGTGCCGACGGTTCCTATCCCGTTCCGCTGCCGGGAATCCTGAAGCACCGTGAGTATTAAAATTCACTGACGACTCCGTTCGTCTCTGATGAAAATCAACAACTGGCGAACTCCGAATTCATTTCGGGGTTCGCTTTTTTATTTCCTGTCATTCCACTCCCGTTTCCGCTTCCGTTCAGCGGTGCTCAAACTGGCCTTGTTCCCGTCCCGCCGTTCCGCATGATGCAGAGTTATGCGTCGCGCGCGCGAGCGCACACCTGATGACCACCTGAAACATCTCGAACCGCTTCCGGTTTTTCACTGGAGGTTCAGCTGTTGTTCCCCTGCATCTCCGGTCCTCCAGATTCACCACTGTCGATTCTTCACATCCGTTTTGCGCCCGTTTTCGTCGCTCTTTTTCACACATCACCGCATAAAGTGCCAGCCGGGGCGCGTTCTGGACCTGTTGCCCGCATAACCTGTGGGCCTCATTCGCGAGGCATTTCAAAGCCATTAGTGACAGAGACGCATCCGTTTTCACTACCGGTGTACTGTGTAGTTCACTCATCATTCCTCCTGTTTTTATTTCTGTTCCTCGGGATAACACAAACCTAAAAACCAATCCGGCATTGTACCTGATCGCCGCGCCTCACACGCAGGTGAAGATCGCGCAGCGGACTGTCAGAAGTTCAGCAGTGATGGAATCGCCCGCGCGACAGGAAAAGCACCCGCAGCAGGGCCAGATAGAAAAATTGATAAAATCGGGAGAATCCGACAATCAATGATTGCCTTTTTGATCCGCGAACGGTAAATTCGATCCTTAGTGGGTTTCCTGCCCAATTGATCTTTGATAACTAGTTGATTGTGGGTTATCCACCCAATACAATATTGAAATCATTCTTTATTGCTGCAATTCGGGTTCAATCGCCCCCTTTTCTGTCAGGCTGGTTATGAGCGGTGAAGCATTTATCTCAGGAGAAATCAAACGAACGGTCGACGACCGTTTCCGGATTTCGCTTCCTGCGGAAATGGCTCAGGCCGTGACTGACGAATCCGGGGAAACGATGCTCACCAAAGAGCGGGCCGGCTGTCTCAGCCTCTGGAAGGCTGCTGACTGGCAGGCCAGGCATGATCAGGGAGTCGACCTGATCAAACAGAAGATTCAGGCACACCGCCTGGAAAACCGCTGGGATGAAGTGCAACGTCTGGGGCGACTGCTGTCGACCCGGAATCGCACGATTCAGCTGGCCAATCGCTCTCGCTGCACGATTCCGGAAGGATTTCGCGAGTTTCTGGGCGTCCAACCCAATCAGGAGGTCATGATTGTCGGTGCAGTCATCTGCGTCGAAATCTGGAACCTCTCTGCCTGGCAGAATCTGCTCGAACAGGACATGCCCGAATTCGGCACTCTCTTCAAAGAGCTCTCTGGTTAACCCACAATCGATCTACGATATAACTTGACCTTCAGCGTCTTTGACTACAGGAGAGGGATGCGACTCATTCAGTACCCCCATCACATCCGGTAAACCGTAAAGTCTATATCCATGGAAGGCTTTTTTGGCACGGATGCCGCTTTCTTCTCTTGAGTCAAATGCGTTTTCCCCATTCTCAATCTCAGGCAATTTTGAGAATGGGGATTTTTTTGCGCGCCGCGTGACACCTCTCATTCAGCCGTGGAACTCTCTGCCAGCAATTGTGCGAACTGCCGCCCCGTTACTGACAACGGGTACGCCTCCAGTTCACTGACGGAGACCCACTGATATTCGGACGACTCCATCTCTTCCGACAGTTCGATCTCGGCAATAAAACAGAGTAGCCGGATCTTGTACCGCGTCACGCTGTGGCGAATCTCTTTCGCGAACCGGCGCACCGACGCCGTCACCCCGGACTGCTCCCGCACATACGCTTCCAGCCGCGGGATGAGCGCCGCACTCAGCCCCTCGGGAATCTCCGCTGATCCACCGCCCTGCTCCTCCCGGTCAGCAAACAGCGACTGCGCGCGGGAGGTTTTTTGCCCCTTTGTTTTCTTACGGGACGCTTTCGGATGCGGAGTCCCATTCAACTCTTCCAGGGTGAACCGTGGAAAATCCCACAGCCCCGCCCAGCGCTCCCCGGGAGTCCGTTGTCGAATCAGCACTTTCTCTCCATCGAAAACCGCGATACTCGCATCAGTCAGCGGAGTAATCTCCGGTCGTACCTTGGGAACCGGTATCTGGTGCTGCCGCTGAGTGAGAAATGCTTCACAACACGCACTCACCGGACACTCGGCACACCCCGGACTCTGCGGGGTACAGACCAGGCTCCCCAGGTCCATCAGTACCTGGTTAAACGTACCGGGCTCCTTGCGGGGCAGGATCAATTCCGCAAACTCCCACAGCTGTTCCTGGCCCGACTTCGAACGCGGATCCTCTGTCAGACCGATCAACCGCGAATAGAGCCGTAGCGTATTCGCTTCCACAATCGGCGCCCGCTGATTAAAGGCAAACGAACAGATGGCTCCCGCGGTATAGCGGCCGATGCCCGGCAGTGCCTGGAGCGCTTCTACGTCCTTCGGGAAAACGCCATTCAATTCCTCAGCCACCACGCGGGCCGCTTTATGAATGTTGCGGGCCCGGCTGTAATAACCCAGCCCCTCCCAGTACTGCAGCACATCGCTTTCTTCCGCAGCCGACAGCGTTTCCACATCGGGAAAGCGATCCATGAACTTTTCGAAATAAGGGATCACCGCGGCGACCACGGTCTGCTGCAGCATGATCTCGCTGATCCAGACCTTGTACGGATCGTCGATATTCCGCCAGGGAAGATCCCGCTGATGTGCTGCATACCAGGTCAGCAGCCCCCGCCGAAATCGCTGCCGTCGAGGGGCATCAAATAAATCGCTTAACTCAGACATCACATTCCCGAACTGAGGCCGGCACTGCCAGCCCGTCTCCGGGGCCCGCAGGCATTACTTCGGCGTCGCATACCGATGGGTGGGCACCGGACGACCTGGTCGAAAACTCTGCGTCTGATTGAACTCCAGCTTCGCGTTCAAGGCACCGGCACAGTTCTCCAGCACTTTCGTCACCTGCGCGGTCAACGCTTCCGGATCGCAGGCCACGCGGGCATTCACAATCAGATCGACTTCCCTGACCGTGCAGTCAGAGGCCAGCGACAGCTTTGGTTCACTGTCATTGCTGACCAGGTTCGAGACGCCGAAAAATCCTTCCCACAAACCGATCACTTTCAGATGAGCGGTCTCCACTCCCTGATCGCGGAACGAAGACTGCAGCTGACTGATCACATCCAGCAGCAGCTGATCCAGAGAAAACTCCGTCTCTGCAGAGACATGCACGCTGCTGTTCAACCAGCCCAGCTCCGCTTCACCTTCCGCATAGATATCATAATCAATGTCGAGAATTTTGCCGCCGAAATCGCCGTCCTGTTCCAGAAATTCGATCAATCCTTCAAATCCTTCCCCCGTCAGCGCAGACGTTCGCAGGACAGGTGTTCCCGGAAACTGTTCATTCACCAGCGAGGTGATCTCTTCCACAGCCTCTGCTGTCAATTCATCGATGCGATTGATCAGCACCAGGTCTGCCTCTTCCAGCTGCTTCTTCAGAATGTAAGCGGCCTTCGGAGAAAATCCGGAACCCTGTTCATTTTTCAGAATCTTCAGCCCATGGCTCGGCTTCATCAGCACGGCATAAGGCTGGATTTTGAAATCCGCATCATACAACTGTTTGATCGGCTGAATGACGGTCGCCACCAGGTCAGTACAACTGCCAACCGGCTCTGCCAGAATCACATCCGGCTTCTGCTCCGACCCCAGTTCTGCAATGGTGTCCATCAGCGAATTAAAGTGACAGCAGAAACAGGCGCCTGCCACCTCTCCCACATTCAGCCCCTGGGAACGCAGCGAATTCGTATCGACCAGATCCGCGGCCTGATCGTTGGTCACCACACCGACATTCAGCCCCTGATCCGTGTAATATTTTGCCAGTCGGCCGAGGGTGGTGGTTTTTCCTGCTCCTAAAAAACCGCCCACCATGATAAATTTGATTTGATGTGACATCTTGGTTTCACCTGCCAATACGAGTATGCTGGATTTCAGATAGATCAATGGTTCAACGTACCGTTTCAGACGTCGAACAGCAAATCGATGAACAATCCATAATACTCTAACGTTCTTAAGTACAATAGTATGTTGTCTGCAAATTCCGGTTTCCTCATTCAATATTAGAGTCCTCCCTCATGCCCGTGAACAGTCCATTCAACGAAAAACCGGCGATTCTGGGAGGAACGCCCTGCCTGCCCGCGGGTCCCCCTGCCTGGCCCTTCCCCAGCACGGCCACCAGCGAGGTCCTGCTGGAGGCACAGCGGACAGGACTCTGGGGGAAGTATCATGGTCCCTGGACGGAAGAACTGCAGCAGCGGCTCGCTGAGCTCCACCAGAAAGACGAAGCAGTGCTCTGTTCCAGTGGTACGGTCGCGATCGAACTCGCCCTGCGTGGACTGAACGTCGGCCCCGGTGATGAAGTGATTCTGGCCGCCTACGATTTCGAGGGGAACTTCAAAAATATTCTGACCGTGGATGCGACACCAATGCTGGTCGACGTTGACCGCAGTAACGGCACCCTCGATCTCACCCTGTTGGAACAGGCGATCACACCCGCGACACGCTGTATTCTGGTTTCCCATCTGCACGGCGGTCTGGTCTCCATGAAAGCACTGACCGCACTTGCACAGGAACACGGGATCCCCGTGATTGAAGATGCCTGTCAGGTTCCCGGCGCGATCGTGGAAGGTCGCATCGCCGGCAGCTGGGGAGACATCGGCACCCTCAGCTTTGGAGGCAGTAAATTACTGACGGCCGGCAGAGGTGGTGCCCTGCTGACCTCCTCACCTCAAATCGCACAAAGGATCCGGCTCTATTCCTTTCGTGGCAATGATGCTTATCCCCTCTCCGAATTACAGGCGGGCCTCTTAATCCCACAGCTGGAACAGCTGCCAGCACAAAACCAGTTGCGTCAGGAGAACGTGGGACATCTCATACAGGCACTGGGCAGAGATTCAGGACTGACTCCTTTCGAAAACCACGGGCTCACGACACAGCACCCCTCGCTGCCCGGTTATTACAAGCTGGGGCTCTGGTACCATCCGGAACAGTTTGACAACCTCTCACGCGATCTGTTCTGCCTCGCCCTGCAGGCGGAGGGAGTTGCCCTCTATCCGGGATTCCGCGCCCTGCACGCCATTCACAGCCGCCGACGTTACCTGCAGGTCAATGAACTCTCCGTCGCTTCCGACTGCGATCAGCGACTCGTGGTGCTGCATCATCCGGTACTGCTGTCCGAGGCAGACACGATGCAGACAATTGCCCGCGCAGTACAGAAAATTCGAACCCACGCCGAAGAAATCCGGCAGCAGGCCACCGCGGACATCCAGCAGGCAGTCCGTAAAAAAAACAGCGACCATTCTTTCGAATGATCGCTGTTTTTAAATCTGACCCCAAGGGGATTTGAACCCCTGTTTTCGGGATGAAAACCCGATGTCCTGGGCCTAACTAGACGATGGGGCCGACGAGATTAGTAATCTAAGCTTTCCATCGGATAAGTCAAGCGGACGGCGTTAATAGAATTCAGGTTCTCTGAAAAAAACTTTCGAATACGCCAGTTCGATGGAATGGGAGCAAAATCAGTCGCTAAAAAAAGCCGCTGTCACAGCGGCCTTCTAGTATTCATAGTTGCACAAACTGCTTATTGCAGTAACTCAGAAGCGTCATTCTCTGATTCGGTTTCGGAGTTCTGTTCGTTTTGAATCGCTTCATAAACTTCGCTACGATGAATGGGCACTTCCCGGGGTGCTTCAATCCCCAGACGTACCTTGTCGCCACGAATCTCAACAATCGTAATCACGATGTTTTCATCGATTACGATCTTCTCATTTTTCTTACGAGATAAAACTAACATGCCATCTTCTCTCTCAGGATGACTGAACATCCTACGTAAATCATGACGTAGTGTGCCCCGAAAAAGTCGGACACTACAGCGATCCATCAGTAGTCGCACTGAGATCAATTAACGTTGAGATTTTACATGCCCACATTTATACCGTCAAGAGGCTGGCGCGAGGGATGAGCGCACAGGCCTTTGAATGGAAGGCATTCAGAAGCAGCAGTTGAGAAGATGAGGTTTTACACTGCAGACGCAAGATGTATCATTAAATACACTTACGACAAGAATCCCCCGCTCCGGTCGTACCGGAAGCCACTTGACAAAAAAGGCTTGAATTTCAGAGAAATTTTGCTTTTTTTGAGTTTTTGACCTGAAACATCACAAAAACTGAGAAATCCGGATGAGGATTTGCTCTGCTGTGACAGTTCATTCAGGGCAGCATGGATAGGGGAAACTACTACCTGAATTCAAACTTGATGCAGCTTCTGCAAAGAGAAGCTGCATCAGATGAATTCGGTCATCCTGCAGTCAAGACGCAGGAGACTAGACCATCTCTTTCAGTGCTTTGAGAGGTCGAACCTTGACGACGTTGCGGGCGGGCTTTGCAGCAACCTGCATCATTTCGCCAGGCTTAAATGGGTTGGGACGGGTCGTGGCTTTGGTAGCCGGCTTACGCTGAACCTGGATCTTGAGCAGACCAGGTACATTGAAGACGCCAGGACCACGCTTGCCGAGGTTCTTGGCAATCAGTGAGCTTAATTCATCAAGAACAGCGGTGACTTCTTTCTTAGTGAGTCCAGAACCTTCAGCTAATGCATTGAGGATCTCTGTTTTGGTAAGTGGCTTATCTTTCGTAGCCTTTGCTGCCATTGTGAACTCCTGATACTGGTAAATGAAAATGAAAGAAGTGGACTACCACCTCGTCATAGTGAGTTGTCATATCCGTGTTGTGCTCAGGGAAAAAACAACGTTTTTCGCCTGAACCAAGCGTAAGTAAAGTATTCTTAAATCCAAAAGTCAATGTGATTGCCCCTGTTTTTCAGGACTTTTTGCCATTTCCGTCGAAAAAAAAAATTTTGCTGTGTTATTTTTCAGGCGCTGTGAGATAATAAATTTCTGGTATTTCTCACCAGAAGATCCAAATACTTCCCACACTACTCTTGACGAATGAAAGCAAATTCACACACCACACTTTAATACAGGATCGTTATTGCAGACAACATAACCGCCGTATAGTTCCAATCATAAAGCAGGCCCGACGGAATCGGGGACACTGAAACAGGGAGTCTCCACTACGATGGCAACACACGAACCGCGCTCCGACATGACCTCTTCGATCGTCAATCATATCCTGGTTGTCGAAGACGAACAGGATACCGCTTTCTTCCTGAAAACACTGCTCGAAGAACATGGCTTTCACGTCAGCCTCGCCAAAGATGGCGGCCAGGCGCACTCTTCTTTCACCATGCATAAACCTGATTTCGTGATCCTGGACCTGATCATGCCTCAGGAAAGCGGGTTCGAAATCTGCGAGCATATGAAGCAGAGAGAAAGCGAAGTTCCGATCCTGATCCTCACGGCCATCGATCTGCCCGAGTCACGACAACTGGCCTCGCGCGTCGGCGCAGACGGCTACCTGCTCAAGCCTTTTGACCCCGATGAACTCCTGGCACTGATCCGCGAAATCGCGGACGACGTCTGGGAACAGGAACACCTGACAGACCAGCGCGCGCAGGCTGAAGAACGCGTTCAGTTTTTCTGTCACTGTGGCAAAAAACTGAGAGTCCGCAGCAAGCATCGTGGCCGCACCATGACCTGCCCTGCCTGTAACGAACCTTTGATTGTCCCCCTGCATGACTGAGTCGCACTGATACACCACGAGGAATCCATGACCTGAACCAGCCCCCTGTCTCACCAGTGACCTGTTAACCGACAAGCCACTGGAGCATGAGAACCAGTCTATTGTGTTAAGCCTGTTGAAACCGACCTTCACCGTTCACAGCTGAATCAACATCATCCACATGCAAGGCCCGCCAAGTATGCCAAAATTCATTATCAAAACCGGTAAGTACCAGGGAAAAACGCTCAAACTTCCCGAACGGGACGTCACTCTCGGACGCGAGCCCGACTGCGACATCCGCGTCCCGGATCCGGATGTCAGCCGCAAACACTGTCAGCTCTCTACACGGGAGGGCACACTCTATGTCACCGATCTGCAGAGCCGCAATGGCACCTATGTCAACGACCAGGTCATAGAAGCAGAAACCCCGCTGAAGCCGGGAGATCTCCTGCGGGTCGGTCCCATGATGTTCGAACTGGCCGGCCCGAAAAAAAGTATCCAAAAACCGAGCAACCTCAGCCCCGACCAGTCAGCGCCCCTCTCTGACGACGACATCTCGACCTGGCTCTCTGAAGAATCTCAGGAAGAGGAACCCGGCAAATCCATCGGCGACACCACCATTATCTCCGGTTCACAGCTTCCCCGGACGGAACCGCCGCCCCCCAAAGAGAAAAAAGAGTTTCAGTCAATCGCTGAAGAAGCCGCGGAAATCATCCGCCGGCACTGGGCCCAGGTTGCCAGTCAAAAGCAGGAAAAGCAGTGATCCTTCTCTTTACCGCCTCTGCGTTATACAATCGCAGTCTCGTATTTCGTTGTGTTTTGTGTGAATTGTGAAATTCGCACCTGTTTTTTGAAGTGTCATTACTGTGCGTATCATTGCTGGCAAATACCGTCGACGTAAGTTACAGGCCAATCCCGGGCAGACCACCCGCCCCATCACCGACTTCGTCAAGGAAGTCCTCTTCGAGTGGCTCGGAGATACCGTCAAAGACAAACGGGTTGCCGACATTTATGCCGGCACCGGTTCCCTGGGACTGGAAGCCCTCAGCCGCGGCGCGACCAGCGCCGTCTTCATTGAACAGGACCGCAAGGCTCACGAACTGCTCAAGCAGAATGTGGCGCACGTCGGCGTGGAAGCCGACACGCTCTGCTGGAAGACCAACGCGCTGCTCTCGTCGTTTCGTCCTAAAAATGTGCCGGAGTTTGTCCCCTTCGATCTGATCTTCTTCGACCCTCCCTACAAAATGATCGACGACCTCAAGCCCGGCTCCCGGCTGTATGAATCGCTGCAGCGACTCGCTCGCGACACCGTCTCCAGTGCCGACTGCCGGCTGATTCTCCGCACCCCCCGCGATGCCGAGTTCGAATGTCCTCCCGAATGGCAGCAGTACGAATTACTGCAGAAATCCAGCATGGATCTCTACTTCATGAAAAAACAGGAGCCAACGGCATGAGCCATCCCGCGGCCTGGAACATCAGCAGAGTGTCTCTGATCTGCGTTGGATTGCTGACCCTCTTCTCCACGCAGACCGCCACCGCGGATGACAAAACCGAGCCGCAGTTCAAAACATTCGAGCACATTCCCTATGATTCTTCATTCCGTATCGGCAGGCATTTCAAAAGCCTCGACATCTACGCCCCCCTGACCGGCAAACAGCATCCGATTGTCATCTGGGTGCACGGCGGTGCCTGGAAGATCGGCGACAAACGGGGCGTCGATCAGAAACCGGCTGCTTTCACGAAAGCAGGCTACCTGCTCGTCAGCATCAACTACCGGCTCCATCCCAGAGCCGATTATGATCAGCAGGCTCAGGACGTCGCACAAGCCATTGCCTGGGTGCATCAACATGCAAAAGAGTACGGCGGTGATCCGCAACGGATCTTCCTGATGGGACATTCCGCGGGCGCGCATCTCGTCGCGCTGGTCTCTACGAATCCCCGCTACCTGAAACAGCAGTCGCTCTCGCTCAAAACCATTCGCGGGAGCATTCTCCTCGACGGTGCCGGCTACGACATCGCCGAACGGATCAGAACCGCCAACGAGACCGGCAAAAAAATCTATACCAGCGTGTTCGGCTCCGATGAGAAAACCTGGCAAGAGGCCTCCCCGCTGACCTGGGTGAAGCCGCAGCAGTCGATTCCCCCGTTTCTGATCCTGCACGTCGCCCGTCGTGATGATTCGCGCAGACAGTCCCAGCTGCTCGCTGAGAAACTGAAAGCCAGCCGGGTTCCGGTCAGCGTGATCTCGGCTCCCGGAAAAACGCACATGACCATCAACCGGGAAATCGGCGAACCAGACGACCTGCCGACACAGAAAATCTTCGCCTTCCTCAAGCGGCTCAGTCAGCCCGAACGGCCGTCCTCAAAGAAATAAGACCTGAGAAAACAGAATCTTAACAGCAGACCTCAAAAAGACTTACGTCTCCAGAGACTGTCCCGACTGCGCCCGCTTGATCATATGGGAAAGATGAGGTTTCGTCTCTTTTCCTTCCTGCAGGAGCGGCTGATTCTCGGACACTTCCTTGTCGTTTTTGTGGGAATTGACGATCAGCGTTCCCAGCGGTCCCGCCAGCAGTGCCGGCAGGAAAATGATGTCGGCCAGGAGGGCAGCTGTAATCAGGGCACACATCAAAATGCCGAAGCGGCTCACCAGCAGCAGCTCTGCCGGATACAGCATCGCCAGGCTGATTGCAACCACGGCACTCGTCTGCCACATCGCCGGACCACAGTGCCCCAGCGCTGCCGCGACCGCTTCGCTTTTGGTCTTGCCTTCTGCAATGCCGATCTTGAACCAGGTCAAGAGATGCAGCGTCCCGTCCACGGCAATTCCCAGTGCGACCGAAGCCGTAATCATCGTGCCGATATCCACGGCCACGTGCATCCAGGACAGCAGACCGAAAATCACACCAATGGGCATCAGGTTCGGCAGCATCGTAATCAGCCCCGCTGTCGGGCTCCGCAGCAGCACCATCATCACGATGGCAATCACAGCGAAGGCCAGCCCGAAGCTCTTGATCAGGCTCTCCAACACGGCCTGCTGCGTCCGCAGGAACAGGGGAATCGTCCCCGTTACCAGATGGGTCGTCCCGGCATGATCCCGTAAGACCGACTGCGTCACCTGGTTCAGTTCATTGGTCAGATCTCCGTAGTTCAGATCGGTCATAATCGCGACCTGTGCCGTAATCCGCCAGACTTCATCCCCCTTCTGAATGTCGACCATCCGCTGGCCGTTCGCCGTCTCCTGCTCCAGGTCGACCGTCTTATCTGCGATATTCAGAAACGATTTCACGGTATCGCCTTCGAGGTTCCCCTCACCGTTTTTCTCTTTTTTCAGGCTTTCGCGTACGCGGCGTTCGGTCTCATTCACGCGCTTCGCATAACGCAGCTTCTGGAAGGTGCTCGCATCTTTGGGCAGTGGTTCAGACACCGGACGAAAATCCGCCAGCGAGATTGTACCGCTGATTTCAGGATGCGCTGCGATTTTATGTTCAATCTGGCGGACCAGTTCCACGCGTTCTTCGAAGTTCAGATTTTCCTGGGCTTTCTCGTCGAAACAGATCACCGTATCGACAGGCGTGATGCCCGAGAGATTTTCTTCCAGGAACAGATAATCCTGAATCACGCGGGAAGAATCCGGGAAATACCGGATGACCTTAGTCTCGGTCCGGAACCATTTGAAACCGTAACAGGCGGCGACAAAAATCACCAGACAGCTCAGCGAGACCAGCCACTGATGCCGTGAGAGCATCCGACCGAAGGCCTGCCAGTGTCGTGTATCAATTTCGGAAGCCTTCGGCGGCTTGGCGGGCCATAACTGCAGCAGGGAAGGCAGGCCATACAGCACCATCAGCAGGGAAACCACACAGCCAATCGACGAGTAGAACCCGAAATCACGCACAGGCGACAGCGGGCTGGTCAGCAGTGAAGCCAGACCGATGGCCGTCGTCAGGCTGGCCATCACGCAGGGGGCCCGTGCCATTTCGACCGCTTTGACCACCGCGGTTTTCATATCAACGTGTGCGGCATGCTTCCAGTAATTCGCAACATGGATCGAGCCGGACAGCGTCAACACGGTTAATAGCGTAGGCATCACGACCAGCACCATGTTCATCGTGCCGCCCGTCATCGGAATAATCGAGACGGCGACAAACGTCGTGTAATAAGAGACCAGCAGCACCAGGCAGGCCAGACGCACACTCCGCAACATCAGAAATGCCAGCGCAATCCCGATCAGCCCGGAGAAAAGTGTCACCGAGCGTTTGTAGAACTGCCACACCGGATACGCGGTGTTCCAGGAAGACTCCTTCACCATCTGGTTCAGTGCCGCACCTGCGACCGGGCGGCCTCCCATGTGCAGGTGCTCTTCTGGAATTCCCGCATCGATGGCCGCGGTCCTGATGGCTGCCACCGCAGAGGCATGATCCGCATCCCCCGTATCGGACAGCGATATCGCCACCGCGATCGGCGTGCCGACCGCAAAAAAGCAGTCTTCAATCAGCTTCGGCTCCTCGGCCGCCTGCTTCTGTTCTGTTTCCTGATCCGCAGCCGTGGAAACACCGGTAAGGATCTCAGGACGCCGCAGCGACAGGGCAATCTCTTTGATCTCGTCGGCCAGCTTCGAGTGGGGCTGCATCCGCGGCCAGACCAGCTGAAAATCGTGTTCCGGAATCGCTTCGACCAGCGCCTTGAAGTCGACCTGATCTTCGTCGGGTTCTGCGGCAGGGGCTTCAGCGCCGATTTCCTCTTCCGATTCGTCGACCATTTCCACCCAGGGGGTGAAGGCAGGTTTGACTGTCAATTCCACACCCAGCTTACGTTTGGTGGTCGCAATCAGTTCCTGAATGGTCTGCTCGCGTCGCTTTTTGCCGGCAGGACTTAAACGGACCTTGAGCATGCCCGTCCCGATCAACACCCCTTTCAGCCGCCGTTCGGCTTCGGCAGGTTCGATGTGGTAGTCCACCATCTTCGTGATCGCATCCTGGGGGGTGAAGACGTCCTGGATATAAGGAGAGCCGCCCCGGCGAACTCCCTTGGCGTCTTTCTGTCCCATCAGCGACTGTTTGAGACGGTCTGCCCGATAATCGGTCAGCGCGCTGCCATCCCAGGAAACCAGCACACGGTCTTCGATCCCGAAACTGTGGCGATGCCATTGCAGGACTCTTGACTGGGGATCATCTTCAGGCAGCCAGTTCTCGACGTTGTTTTCCTGGCGGATCTCACGCAACACTCCAAACAGCACTGGAGTGATGAAGATCATTAAAACCACAACCCACAAAGATAGACTGTGTCCCCATGGATCGCGCTTTTCAAAAAACGAAGCCATTAATTAATCCAGTAGCCACATCGGCTTTATCAAATTCATGAATCCGCGCTCCTCAATCCGGGAGCTGCGCCATTCATATTGAAAACGGTTTGATCCAAATATTCACATCAACTGAGTCTGACTTGAGCTTTCTTCCGTAAAAAACCGGAAATGCCTCAGATCAGATCCGTTGAATTGTCACGGTTTCGCTAAATGAATCAATCTCGAATGCTCAAAAAATAGAAATGCCCGCTTCCGCTGCCCGATTCGAATCGCGTTGTTCCAATCAACGCATATCGGTATTTTTCGTCGTCGCCTCTGGTTGGACTTGTCGCAACACAAGCAACATTTATATTTATCGTAAAGATCCTGCTCATGATAGCGATTTTGACGATTATAGCAGCAGGAATTTCCCCTTTGAGGCCCGCTTCTCCCCTAAAAAGTCGAAAAAAACAGCCTTGCGGGGACTTACCGACTCACGAAGAGCGCCGCGCGCACCCTCGCTGATGTGAACACAAGGCCATAGAAAAACGGGGGCTATTCGGCCGTCTCGGGATCAAAGCCTTTCAGCAGCTCTTCGTCCCATTCGTCCTGCAGAGGCCAGTCGACGGCACAGGTCCCAAAGTCGGCCATGTGCAGATACGTGTTCAAACGGTCAATCGTCGACTGCAACAGTGCCTTTTTATTGCGGAAAATCGGGCCGTGGCTGGGCAGCAGCCACTTCGCATCGCAGTCCCGGATCCGCTCCAGTGACGCGATAAAATCAGGGATATCCGAACCGTGGTGGGCATCGATGTGCCCCACACAACCATCCCGGTAGATGTTATCGCCGGAAAACAGCAGTTCGCCAAACCGGAACGCCAGCTGACCGTCGGTATGACCGGGGGTGTGCCAGACTTCCAGTTTGACATCGCCGCCCAGGTCAATCACGTCCCCTTCATTCACTTCCCGATCCACTTTGCAGGGAGGCATGTCGATGGAAATGCCCTGCGCACTGATCTCGGCATAAGTGCTGATCCGGTCCCCTTCTTCGAGCAGTTTAGCGGCACTCGGATGCGCCAGGACCTCGGCATTCGGCAGCAACTCTTTCGCCCGGCTCAAACCCTGGATGTGATCGACGTCCGCATGGGTGGCGATCAGGTACTTGCAGTTCGCCAGCGGAAAATCCATCTGCCGGATCATCTCGATGATTTCGGAAACCGTATCTTCGTAACCGATATCGATCAACAGCCACTCGTTCTGGTCATTGAATACCAGATAAACACAACACCCCAAACGCTGTCTGGCCTGATAATTGATTTCGATCACGTGGGGAAATACTTCGCGTCGGGGCAACATACCCGTAAGCTCCTCGTTGTTTTAAGCGCGGCGGTTGATTTCGATATCCGGAACAGAAAGACTGGTCGTGCCTTGCAGACGCTTGCCACAGAATAGCGACAAACAGCAGACAGAAAACCCTGCAGGGCCAGCCCTTGTACTGCCGCCATTCTATGCAGGTAAATTCACCGAAACAACCAATATCAAAGCAGATGTAGGGGGTTATGTCTGATTTTCACATGCCAAACGACTGCATTGAACACCCCCATCGGCAGCCATAGAGCCGTTTTACAGCTTCCAGTAGTCGGGAAGCCCTTTCCGGGTTTCGATCAGAATCTCCAGGATCGCCCGGCGGTCCTCCGCACTCAGATGCGCGAATTCTTTGCTTTGATTTTTGCCAGTCAGTACCTCCCACAACTGGCGATAGACAACCTCCAGCACCGGTTTGGGAAGGGCCTCAAACGAATCGCTGTAGATCAGGTAACTGCAGGGATACTTGAACAACCGCCGCTCCAGATCAAAATCGCGCAGCGAGCGCCCTTTGCTGTCGCGGGGACCCGCCTGCGGAAACTCGGTCTGGAAACCGGAAAGCCCCTCGATCCGGTCTTCCAGCTGCAGTTCGTCAACGAACAGCATGTAATCCACCAGCCGCTTTGCGGAACTCTCATAACGGCGTTTCGTGCTGTCACTCTGAAACGCCGCCTTCCGCTCCAGCATCTTGTTCATCACCCGTGAATCACGCTCCGTAATCCGCCCTTCAAACTGCGCCCGCGTGATCAGGTTATGCATCTTCGCCTGGTGTTCGAGCACCATCAGCGAAACGATGTCACTGTAAGGCGTCATGTAGGGATCGGTATCGAACCAGCGCTCCAGGTCGTCGGCGTTTGCTCCTTTGTCCCGGTTCAGATTCCGCGAGTTGTCCCCCTGCCGGAAAATCAGATTTCCCATGTGACGCATTTTTCCGTGCGTGCCCGACACATACCAGCCTCCCCAGCGTTCTTCAAACGGACTGCTTTGATCGCTGCGATAAGTTCCTTCACGAAAGACGGGCATCCCGTCCGGCCCCGGATAGACCGACCGCATGATATGCCCCGGCACTCCCTGCGTCATCGAACCCGCATGGCACTGCGTGCACTCGAACGTCTTGCGTACAAATTTGGGACGCGACGTTTCAAACTGGGAAAGCGTATAAAACACGGTCCCCAGCTGAGGATCACTGGCCGATACTTCAAGTACCGAACCGCCCTGCACAAAACCGAGATACAAATCGTCATTGTAATACAACGCACGCGGCGACAGCGGATCGATGCGTTTCACCTGTAGACTCGTCTTCGAAAAGACCAGAATCTGTGAGGAGATCGGAATCTTCAAAGCCTCCAGCACCGCCGGCAGATAGCCCCGCCGCTCTTCCCGGTCAAACGCCAGCTTCAACTCGCCCGCATCCAGCTTTTTCTGAACACGGGAGATCGCATTGTCCGGGGTCGCCTTGTTATAATTGATCGGCGCCTCTTCAAAATTGACCTGTGCCGACGCACTCCCGGTCCCTGACAGGCAACTGACTGCCAGGCAGACAGTCCACCAGCAGAGACTGAGGTTGAACGTGGTTCCAATCTTCGACTTGGGGGAGACTTTCATGGGTCTGTCACTTCTTTAACCGGGCAGGATGTGATCAGAATGGTTTCGCATAACTCTGATCTCAGGTGTTTGGCAGGCATCCAATCTCAATATCGGACATTAATATCCATTTTAATCACTATTTCTCCCCTGTCAACTTACTTTTCAAGAGGTTCCTGGCATTTTAAACTGAATCGCATCCAAAAACAGCCTCATCTTACTTAGAAAATCAACATCCCAGAGAAGCAGACTTATGAAACGCACCATTACTCCGGTTGTCATCCTCTTCCTGTTACTGATCAGCACCGGCGTCCAGGCTGCAGAACCGGCCATCCGTATCATGCTGATCGGCGACTCGACCGTCTCTACTTACACCAAACGTCCCAAAGACAAACCAGATCTCACCGGCTGGGGCCAGGTCTTCGGCGAATTTTTCAACGATGATGTCACCGTCCTGAACCGGGCCGTCTCCGGCCGCAGTTCCAGCAGCTTCATCCGGGAAGGGCGCTGGAAAAGTGCGCTCCAGGAAAAAGCGGATTACCTCTTCATCCAGTTCGGCCACAACGACTGCCCCGGCAAAGGCGATCGAGAAACCGATCCCGCCACCACCTATCAGGATTACCTCAAGAAGTACATCGACGAAGCCCGGGCCGCCGGCATGCAGCCGGTGCTGGTCACTCCCATGACGCGCCGTGTGTTTGAGAAGGGAAAAATCAAAACGATCCTGCGTCCCTACGCGGAAGCCATGCTCAAAGTCGGCCGGGAGAAAAACGTTCCCGTCATCGATCTACACCGCAAAAGCGTCGCCCGGTTCAATCAGCTGGGAAATGCGGGCAGTGCGTACTTCAGTCCCAGCAAATCGGACCGCACGCACTTCTCAGGCAAAGGCGCTCGAGAAATCGCCGGTCTGGTGGCGGAAGAAATTCCGACCAAAGTCCCCGACCTGAAACCGTACCTCAAACAACCAGCGCCCTGATCAACCCTGGATCATGCCGGGTCGTCGAGTGCCACTGCTCGGCTTGCCCGACAGTGCCTCTCAGACCAACCACTCAAACCCAAATGGGCAGGTTCGTTTTGCCAGGGCATTTGAGAGATCTTTCCCTCACCGTTGGGCAAGCCAACGGTGCCACCCGACGAATAGACCTGAAAAACAATTATGGGGGGTGGTATCGGATGCAATCCGATATTGCCGCAGGCAACAGGAGGTCGCAGCTCAACCCCACAATCCAGAACCAGCCCACCGCCCCCCAAAAATGCAGGGTGCGGACCCATGTGTCCGCCCGCCGGGTGCCATCCATGAGGAAGCTTCTGTCAAGACCGTAGTGAGAAGAACGCGGAATTATCCAACCATCCATCCGGCATC
>NZ_CP037421.1:804774-839466 GCF_007748155.1 Gimesia panareensis | reverse complement strand
CTCGGCTTGCCCGACAGTGCCTATCAGATGATTGCCTCCCACTTTATCGGGTACCCCCGAATGCAATTCGGGGTTGTCGAAGACAACAGGAAGCTGACAGAGAAGCCAGGCGAACGGAATTCAAACTCTCTTACACCCTGAGGACGACAGGAAGCCGGGTGCTCTTTCCTTGAACGTGTCGGGTGGCACTGTTGGCTTGCCAACAGTGCTTGTATTACACTCACCCTCTCTGATCAATTACAAGTGAATCTCGCGTCTTCAATTCACCAGAACAACATTACTGCACCTCTTTAAACCGGGGTCCGTTCTCTTTAAAGAACTCCAGCCAGCGGGCCATGATCGCATCGCCGATCGTTTTCCCCTGCTGATATTCTTTCAACGGCTTCCCCCAGTAAAAGCCGATCCAGCCGTCAGCATATTGACGAGACTCCTGCATGAACTGTTCGAACTCCTCAGGCGAACTTTTCAGCGGGAACGTCTCTTCAATCACCAGCGGCTTGCCGATATCAAAGCCTTTGAGCGTCTCTAACGCCTCCTTCAGCTTGCCCTTTTCGGGATACAAATGCACGCAAATGAAATCCAGATGCTCGCTCACCTTCTCCGGCACAAAACCGGACTGCAGCCCCTTCCGTTCCAGGCTCCAGGGAACCATTCCGACGGTAATCAGGTGCCGCGCGTCCTGTTTGTGAATCGCCTCGACCAGCGTTTTGATCCACGCGGCTGCTATTTCAGGTCGCGTCCGTTCGTCCGGACTGAGCGTAATCCGCTGCACGAAATGCTTGCCCGCAAATCCAGGGCCCAGCCAGTCCGTTCCTTTTTTCTTACCCCCGTGCACCACCGGTTCATTCATCAGGTCATAACAGAAAATCGCCGGACTCCCGGCACACTGCTTTGCCACCGCAGACCAGAAATGCGTCTGGGCCTCCCACCGCTGTTGATCGTTGAGTGCATCATACCAGGGCGGAACATCCTGTTTGTGATAACAGCCCAGACCGGTCAGATCGATGTAAAGTCCCGTGCGTTCGGCAAGCGTCAGTAGATCACCCAGTTTTTTGAGTGCCTCCGCGCGTGGCTGATCGGGGGCCGACATGAACTTCCCGAACTGAATGTGAATCCGCACCACATTCGCGCCCAGCTGTTTCATCTCTTTGAAGTCGTCTTCGATCGCCGACCACTCTTTGTTCCAGTAATCTTCCAGCAACCGGCCGTCCCGGTCGTGATCGTAATTGAAGCCCCAGGGAACAAACCGCTGGTGTGACTCTGCCGTCACGAACGATTTTCCATCCGCACTGACCTGAATCCACTCCAGTTCCGCCGCCGACAGCAGCGAAGCACACAACAGACAACAGACAACCGATAGCGAGCGCACACACATGGTCTTACTCCGGAAACAGGAGTGAAAAGAAACGATCTACTGACCGCCATTGTAAAACGTGTGATTTAAAAAATTCAACAACCGGCCCGAGAGGTTTCCCGCTCTGCTATTGAGACAGCCCCCCATTCTGCGTATCGTAAAAGGACTTATCATTTATTCCTGCAAAGAGGTCATCCATGAAACTGTGCATCCCGGTCTGTCTCGTTCTGAGTCTGCTCTTCATCGATCTGACCGCCCTCGCAGCAGACGACGCTGCCTCAACACTGACCTACGAAGTCGACCTGCGAACCGTGCGGGAAGGCTTTGACGGCAAGACCTGCTGGGTCCAGGCCCGCGCCGGCGCCATTCCCCAGGAGGGCGACTTCCCGGCGACGGTAGTGCTCACGATGCAGAAGCTGCTGCTCACCGGTTCGGATGTGTTTTATGCCCTGAATGAAATGCGGACCAGTGACGGCGAACACTGGGTCGGCCCCATGAAACACGACACACTGGCCCGCCGCCGACTCTCCGATACGCGCGAGATCGCCATCTGCGATTTCACCCCCGGCTGGCACGCGAAGACGAAAAAGCTGCTCGGCACCGGCCACTCGGTTCGCTATGAACACAATAAAGTCATGCACGTCCGCAAGCGGAGCGTCGCCTACTCGGTTTACAATCAGCAGGATCACACCTGGTCCGACTGGACGACAATGAGCATGCCTGACGAACCCCGCTTTGAAGACTGCGGCGCCGGCTCCGCCCAGCGCTGGGATCTGAAAGATGGCACCATCCTGCTCCCCGTTTACTTCAAACCCAAAGCAGAGAAGCAGTACAGCACCACCGTGGTCCTCTGTGACTTTGACGGCGAAAAACTAACGTACAAAAAGCATGGCAGCACACATACAGTGCCGGTCAAACGGGGCCTTTATGAACCTTCCATCACGAAATTTCAACAGAAGTATTACCTGACGATGCGGAATGACGACAAAGGCTACGTCTCCGTCAGCGATGACGGTTTGAACTATTCAGAGCCGGTCGTCTGGAAATTCGATGACGGGCAGGAGCTGGGAAATTACAACACGCAGCAACACTGGGTCACGCACAGCGACGGACTCTTCCTGGTCTACACCCGTCGCGGCGCGAACAACGATCACGTCTTCCGGCACCGGGCGCCGCTGTTCATGGCGGAAGTCGATCCGCAGACCCTCCGCGTTAAACGCAAGACCGAACGGATCATTGTCCCTGAAAAAGGGGCCCGCATGGGCAACTTTGCCGTCGTCAACATCAGCCCCTCTGAAACCTGGGTCGTGGTCGCCGAGTGGATGCAGCCGATCGGCATCGAAAAATACGGCAGCAACAACCGCGTCTACACCTCCCGCATCAAATGGTCCCGACCTTCCAGAACCAAATAGGCGACAGGGTGGCACTGTTGGCTCGCCAACAGTGATCGTCAAACAACGATCGAATGCAATCCGATATTGCCGCAGGCAACAGGAGGTCGCAGTTCAACCCCACAATCCAGAACCAGCGCACCGACCCAAAAATCCAGGGCGCGGACCCATGTGTCCGCCCGCCGTGTGCCACTGCTCGGCTTACCCGACAGTGCATATCAGATCAACAACTCAAACTCAAAAGGGTAGTGCCGAACGTTGGGGCATTTGAGAGATTTTTCGATCACCGTTGGGCAAGCCAACGGTGCCACCCGACGCATAAACCTGAAAAACCGTTATGGGGGGTGGTATCGGATGCAATCCGATATTGCCGCAGGCAACAGGAGGTCGCAGCTCAACCCTACAATCCAGAACCAGCGCACCAACCCAAAAATGTAGCGTGCGGACCCATGTGTCCGCCCGCCGTGTGCCACTGCTCGGCTTGCCCGACAGTGCATATCAGATCAACTCATACCCAAATGGGCAGGCCTGAATTGCCAGGGCACTTGAGAGATTTTTCCCTCACCGTTGGGCAAGCCAACGGTGCCACCCGACGCATAAACCTGAAAAACCGTTATGGGGGGTGGTATCGGATGCAATCCGATATTGCCGCAGGCAACAGGAAGTCGCAGCTCAACCCTACAATCCAGAACCAGCGCACCGACCCAAAAATCTAGGGCGCGGACCCACGTGTCCGCCCGCCGTGTGCCACTGCTCGGCTTGACCGACAGTGCATATCAGATGAATGCCTCCCACTTTATCGGGTGGGCCCGAATGCAATTCGGGCCGAGCGCAGCGAGCAGGAAACTGCCAGGAAATCTTACAAAAAAAGAAACCGATTCTTACCAAGTCATCACAGTCGTCAGTTTTGCTCTAAATCACTGCCTCTCTCTGTCAATTTCCTGTTGTCTTCGACAACCCCGAATTACATTCGGGGCCACCCAAAAATTATTAACCGACAGGGTGGCACTGTTGGCTCGCCAACAGTGATCGTGAAACCGCGCCTACTCCTGCCCCGCCACCAGTTCCTTCAACGTCTGCATCAGCGTCCCTTCCACTTCGGGAGCGGTCCGCGAAACCCGACCGGTTTCATAGCCTCCCTGTTCATAAGCGATCGTCGTCCCAATATAACCGGGGCCCTGATCTCCATAGGCGGCCATGCAGACAAAATCATCGAGGGCCATTTTCTGCGCCGCCAGCTGATATTCCACAAACAGCTCGCCCGGCATGTGAATGACCTGGGCCGGGCCAATCTTCAGCCGCGTGATGTCGATCGTGGTCCCGGCCTGCGTCCGCTTCAGGTAATCCAGATCGCGGGCCGCGCGAATGCGTTCGGTCACCCGGGCTTTGGGATCCTTCAGAATCGCTGTCAGCTTCTCTTCATCTAAAATATCCCTCAGGGGCAGCAGCACCGGTTTGACTTTCCAGCTCACATCCTTCGCGGTCACAGGGGTTTTCTTTGTCGTCAGCCAGGCCTGCTGCATGCCGTCCGCCAGCCGTTGTGCCAGCAACGGACGATTCTCCGGATCACCATTATTATACTTCCCCGCCCCAATGTTGCCACCGGCGCCATCAAAGTGGATCTGCAATACGCCGGGCAGCTGCTTTTCATTCAGTCCCCGGGCCAGACCCACCGTGTCACAGCTGATTCCGCCCCGACCATAATAACTTTGTGGATGCGTCGCGTAATAACTGAGCACCACCAGCGGCTCGTCTCCGTTCCACAGGCTGAGCAGACGGACGAACGGATCGATGGTCCCCTCCGGAGCCGCAATCGCGGCCTTGTTCCGCGAGGAACTGAAACGCACGATCTTCACGTTCCCGTCCGGCCCCAGTATCCGACGGTTCGAGGCGAACTGTTTCACTTTTCCTTTGCCGGTCCCCACATGCGTCACGGGCCGGGCCTGTTTCAGACTCTGCTGTGCCGCCTCAATCGTACGCTGCATCACGTCTTGCAGATACGCTTCCTGATACATCACCCCATCCAGGCCGTTCTCTTTCAGCCGCTGATTCGCCGAGATGTCCACGCCCGGCGCGTCATGCTGATGCAGACAATGCACGGCACAGTGATCGGGCGTCGTTCCCAGAGCTGCGGACAGCTGTTTCTTCCACTCATCCTGCGCACCGTTGTTCGCGCCCACCCAGTCCAACGCCAGCAGGACGATCGGCTTATCAGCGCCCAGCAGAATCATTCCCCGGGCACTCAACGGATCCACCACTTTTTTCGCCGGCGAAATATGTCCGTAACAGAGCGGATGACCAATGGGGGGCGTGATATCAATCGCAAACGACGCAACTTGTAAGGTCTGCTGCGGCGTCTGTTTCGCAGAGTCTCCCGCAGCAACCGGGGCAACGAGGATGAGCAATGCAAACAGACAGACAACAATCAGGCGGGGCACATGTAAGGGAGACATCAGCTGACTTTCCTGAGTTTTTGAGTGTGAGGATAGTTTAGGATGGAAGCAGATAGTATAACAGATTTTTGATTCGTCTGCTCAACCCCGATTCACAACTTCTGCCGAGAAATTCCCTTTCCGCGCCCGTCGCACTGTCTGCCTTATGCCTCGTTTCTTTTACGGCAATTTTGATTTCGAACATCAGCTCGCCAGCGCAGCTTACGGCACGGCGACAGGCGCAGCCTCCTCACTCACGTCGAGCCTGGCCAGTTGCTGGCTTGGTCTGGCGGAAGATGACGATCAGATTTATCTCCCCGCCTCCGTGCCCGAGGAGTTCTCAGCACAGTTACAGGCCTCCGGCTTCCCCCACGTCCACTTCGCCTCCGACTGGCCCGCTCCGGACACAGCCCGCTCCCTGACTTTCGTTCCCTGGGGCTGGTCGGCCGCAATGTCACAGCTGGCACATTCGAAAGGTTTCTCTGTCAGGGCGCCAGACCTGACCGCCGTCCGCACCGTCAATGCCCGTGCTTTCTCATTTCAACTGGAAACGGAATGGGGAATCGCCCTGCCCGGCAGCTGTCAGGTCGAGGATCTGACATCGCTGGAACAGACACTGAAAGCACTCCCCGACTCGGCTGACTCTGCCTGGGTGCTCAAAGCCAACTTCAGCATGTCGGCTCGCGAACGAATGTATGGACGCGGCAATCAACTGATCGAACCGATCCGCAGCTGGGCCGCCAAACGCCTGGCGCAAGGACAACCCCTGTTCCTGGAACCCTGGGTCGAACGCATCAGTGAAGCCGGCCTTCAACTGGAGATCCCGCATGCAGGAGAACCCACGTTCGTCGGTCTGGCGATGTTGCTCAATGACGCGCGGGGACAGTATCGCGGCAGCCGCATTCACGTCGATGAGTCAACGCTCCAGGAATGGCAGCCCGCTCTCGAAGTGGCCCAGCGCGTCGCACGGGCCGTGCAACAGGCAGGCTATGTGGGAGCATTGGGTATCGACGCCATGCAGTATCGTACAGCAGACGGAGAAATGCGGTTCCGACCGCTTCAGGATCTGAACGCACGATATACCATGGGCCGCCTCGCGCTCGGTTTTCAGCGTTTCCTGGCGGCAGATGAGGTCGCCAGGTGGCTGCATTTCCCCTGGAAAGAGTCGTATGGTATCGACTTTTCAAACTGGTTAAGATGTGTTGCGTCTCAGGGACCGGCCGGCAATCGACTGCAGGCGACCTCCCCGGATCGGATCGACGGACAATGCCCGCGTCTGGCCAGCGTCCTGTTAATCGCCGGGAATCAAGCGGACCTGCAGACAGGCGCAGCTGCACTGACAGACGCCCAAGCGAAACTGAATCAAACGACCGGTTGAGACGCCAGAATCGAACGAACAGAATTGACAGCCCTTTATGACCGAACAGCGGGAACCTCAACCACAACAGCGCAGCTGGCCCCGACGTCTGCTCAACCGGATGGAAGTCAACCGGGCCGTCTTCTATGCGCTGGTCAGTCGAGGCTGGCAGTTCGTCTCGGGCCCGGTCACGATGCTGCTGATCGTCGCCTTTTTCTCCAGCGAACTCCAGGGCTATTACTACACCTTCGGGGCACTGGTCGCACTGCAGACCTTCGTCGAAATGGGCATGCAGGTCGTGACCCTCTACCTGGCCAGTCATGAATGGTCGAAGCTGGAACTGGACGAACAGGGTTATCTCACCGGCGATGCAGCAGCGCTCGCCCGACTCCGCAGTCTGGCGAAGCTGGTCCTGAAATGGTACACGATTGCCGGCCTCTTCTTCGTCGGAGGAATTGGCATCGCGGGCTACTGGTTCTTTCAGTCCCAACCCGCAGACGGAGTCCACTGGCAGGGCCCCTGGTTCTGTATCGTGGGACTCACCGCCCTGACCCTCGTCGCCACCCCCTGCCTGACACTCCTGGATGGCTGTGACCAGGTCTCCGTGACAAACCGGTATCGTGCCTTTCAAAGTGTGACGGGCACACTCGTGGTCTGGGCTGCGATTTCCAGCGGCGCAGGTCTCTGGACCAGTGTCGCGATTTGTGCCGTCCGCCTGTTCTGGGAACTCTGGCTGATCAGCGTGCGCTATCGACGCTTTTTTGCCTCCCTGCTCCCGGCTCGCTCTGGGCCCGGCGTCAACTGGTCGGAAGAGGTCTGGCCCCTGCACTGGAAGCTGGCAATCCAGGCGATGGCGACCTATTTCACCAGTTCCTTCGTGATCCCTCTGATGTTCGAATACCAGGGCCCCGAAGTTGCCGGCCGGCTCGGTCTGACCTGGACCGCACTGCTGACCCTGCAGATGGCCGCCTATTCCTGGATGCTGACCCGCGCGCCGCTGTTCGGTTCACTGGTGGCACAAAATGACCTCCGGGAATTCAATCGCGTCTTCCGCAGGCTGTCCCAGGTTTCGATGCGGGTACTCATCGCCGGGGGCACCCTGTTCTGTCTGATCGTCTGGGTCCTGCAACTGCTCCAGGGAACTACGCTCCCCGCCGGTTGGGAGATCCTGGAACCCCTGTGGGACCTGGTCCAGAAACTGCAGCATCGTATTCTCCCCCTCTACCCGACAGTTCTGCTGACACTCGCCCTGATTCCGATTCATATCGCTCAGTGTGTAATGGCCTATATCCGCCCCTTCAAACAGGAACCGTTTCTATTCCTCAATACCGCCTCGCAACTCATCACCGGCGGCCTGGTCTGGTACCTCGGAAAAACCTGGGGACCGGTGGGTGCCGGCTGGGGATTTCTGCTCACCGGCGTTGTACTGACCATCCCTGGATTTTTGCTGATCCTGAAACGGTTCACGGGAAAGCAGCTGTGACCGGGAGCGTCGACGATTTGCTGCTTTGCTCGAAAAAAAAGTTGACAGATAGAATTCAGCCGTTTACCATCGATTGATATACATGGTTTCATATAAATCATCTCTGATGGTCTCAAGTTTATACCATTTCATTTCTACATCTGATTGAGTCCATTGATTGCAAATTCGTTTCTGTCGGGCCAGCTGCTTTTGGTTTCGAGACGGAGACATTCTCTACGGAAACTCATCCGATTCAACTGACGCTGATCCCTACGCGCGTCTGGTCGGGTTCATCTATTCTTGCTCATGCACTGAAGGAGTCTGCCATGCGAGACCTGTTGACTGGCACATTCGTTTGTCTGTTGTTTTATGGTACGACCTCACTGATCCCCGCCCACGCTACAGACAAGCCGGTCATACCGGGTCAGCCAGCCATCCTCACAGGCGACTGGCCCGTTAAATTCACCGTTCAGCAAAAGCAACCCCCTGTCGTGCGGCAGGCGATTCAGATCAAACAGCCATTCTACCCGAAACTGAATCCCCGCGCGCAACATCTCCAGGATGCGCTCAAAAACGATACGACAGTCGACTTTCCTGACGTTCCTCTTATGAAGGCACTTCAGGAAATCCAGAAGCAGCATGGCATTAATATCTTTGTCTCAGGATCAGCTTTGAAAGAACTGGGAATCACTGCCGAGGAACCCGTTAATGTTTCTCTGCGTGGGGTATCTCTCAAATCGGCATTGAAAATCATTCTGGAGCCACTGGGAATGGCCTATGAAATTGACCAGGAAGTTCTCAAGATCACCACGCAGGCAGAAGTCGATCGTCACATGAAAACGCGGATCTACCCGGTCGGCGATCTGTGCAGTTCGGAAAAGGAATTTCTGGCCATTCAAAATGCGATTCTGATTGGGTGCCAGTTACAACTCCGGGCCCGCAAGCAGCGCTGGTCTGCACAGGAACTCGAACTGCGAAGACCCGCTCCCGCCCCAGCCCCTTATCAGACCAGCAGCAACCCCGCGATGACGTTCGTCCCCCAGTGCCACGCGCTGGTCGTCAATGAGACGGAGGAAATCCACGAGAAAATCGTCGAACTGCTCACTCAGCTGCGGCAGGTCCGTCAGGATCAGGCAGGACCGGTGCTACAAAAAACAGAACAGTCGCATTAAATCAACGCTGTCTTCTGACAGGCGCCTTCTTTAAATACAGGAGACGATTATGAAACGGTTTCTGAAAAAGAAAATTGTCATCACCGTGATTTTCTGTCTGACAGCCGGCTGGATGGTGCTGGCCCTCAACGCTGAGGTTGAACAGAACGCCCGGCGATTTGACAGCGACAGAGCAGTCGAAATCAACGAAGTCGCCGAAGCCAGCGATGACGCGCTTCTGAGTAATGTCGCTGAGTTTCAGACGGAACTCCCTGCCACGACCACTGTCAAGCAGACCTTTTACCCGGTCCTGACTGCAGCCGAGCAGCAAATTCAGGAAATGCTGCAGACCCGGGTCGATGTGGATTTTCAAAAAGTCTCCCTGGCCGAAGCGTTAGACACTCTGCAGAAGCAGCATCAGCTCAATCTGGTTCTGTCTCCCCAGCAGCAATACGATCTGGAACAAGCAGAAGAGTGGACCATCAGCGTCTCTGTCAAAGGAATCACGCTGGGCTCCGCATTGGAACAGGTCCTCAAACCATACGATCTCACTTACACGGTCGATCAGGACATGCTCAAAATCATGTCGAATTACGAAGCGAGTCAGATCTTCAAGGTGCGTCTCTACCCGGTCACCGACCTGTGCCGGTCCCATGAAGACTATGAACAGCTCCGCGAGGTCATCCGCAATGCCCGCCTCGGGAACTGGAAACCGGACGGGCTCGACAAACTTGATCCCCCGATTATCGGTTTCGGCGGAGGCCACGTCAGTGCCGAAGGCTACCAGTTCTCAGGAGGCACAATTTCCATCCTCCCGCAGACCGGTTCGCTGGTGATCAGCCAGAATTATCACACACATCAGAAAGTCGTCGATTTCCTGAACCTGCTCAGGCAGGTCAAACAGGAAGCGTCCTTAAAACAGAAATAAGTTCCGCAGATGAACCGATTCATTTCGGCAACCTGCCTCAAACTAACATCTTACCGTGAGGGAATATCATGAATCGACTTTGGAAACCAGTATTCTGTCTCGCCATCCTCGTCAGTCTGTCTGCAGCAGGTCTCATGCTCGCTGCCCGGGCCGATGACAAACCCAAAACCAAAGCCACGCAGGCACAAAAACCGGCCCCGCCGCTGGCCCCCATGGATTTACAGGCAGCAACCACTCAGACGGCCCCGGTCAAGCCGATCTACTTCCCGGAACCGACGCAATTCGAGAAAAGGTTTCAGGAACAACTCAATGAAAACGTCGACGCCGAGTTCGATGAAACCAGTTTGTCCTATGTGATGAAGTTCTATGAGGAGTCCACAGGCGCCAACTTTGTGATTTTTGCAAACCACCTGGGAGAGGAAGGCCTGACTGTGGATGAACCGATTACCGTCTCAGTAAAAAATGTTTCTTTGAAAACAGCGCTGGAACTGATCCTGAACCCGATCGGTCTGACCTACGTGGTCGACCGTGATGTGGTCAAGATCACGACACAGGCCAAAGCAGAAGAAGTGTTCAAAACGCGCGTTTACCCGGTCGGTGACCTATGCCAGACTCCCCTGGATTATCTGATCCTGGAATCGATCATCAAAAATACCGGCGTCGGCGATTGGCGAATGTTAAAAAGCGATCTCAATCCCCCTCAGCAGGCTCAAGGCAGCTCTGGTGGTGGTTTTGGCGGGGGAGGCGGCTTTGGTGGCGGCGGGGGCGGCGGGGGCGGATTCTTTCAGGTAGACCAAGACAAAGATATGATCGCATTACTGGACGCCAACAATTATGAAAACCCCACCGGTGGAGATGGAACCATTCTGGTCATGCCTCAGAGCCGGTCCCTGGTCATCTGCCAGACCTATCATGCCCACACCGCGATCGTCGAGTTGCTCACCCAACTCCGGCAGGCACGACTGGTCAAAGACTGAGATCAGAATTCCCTCTGGCGAGGGAGCGCCAGAGTAGACGTCAACAGGAACACTTTGAGCAAATCAGAATCGGAAATGACTCAACTGAGGAAACCCATGCTACCACAACTAAAATATCGCATTTTCTGCATCCTGGGACTGCTGGCTTGTGGCCTGGTTATCACTGCAGATGCGGAAGAAAAACAGAAAGCCAAAAGCAAACCGACTGTAAAAACTTCAGCACAGAAACCGCTGGCAGCCGCAGGCAAGCTACAACCACTCTTCTTTCCGCCGCTCACCCCGCGCGAGCAGATCCTGGCGAATGCCCTGCAGATGCCCTCCAATGCCGAGTTCAACGAGGTCCCACTGAAAAATGTGATCCAGTTTTACAGCGACTTACACAAAGTGCCGATCATCATTCAGAAAACCGATATCGTGCTGAATTTAGATTTGTCAATCGACCTGCCGATCACGGCCAACTTTTCTGAACTCAGTCTCCGGGACACCCTGCTGCAGATCCTGGAACCACTGGACCTGACGTTCGTGGTGGAACGGGACATGATCCAGATCCTGACACGGGAGAAAGCTTCGCAGCTGTTTAAAACACGGGTCTACCCGGTGGGTGATCTCTGCGTGCTGGAGGAAGACTATCAGGCACTGGCCGATGCCATCCAGAACGCGAATCTGGGCGACTGGAAACAAGTTCGCTTATCGGCACCAGCCGCCGGCACTACCAGAAACCAGCGCCCTGAAGTCCCCCAACAGGGCGCCGGCCGTGGTTTTTTCTACGTCCAGAGCATGCTGCATCTTTCCCCTGCGGACCGGGCAGAAACAAGCGGTCTCTCTCCCATGTCCTACTTTCAGGAACCGGGGGGCACGATCTCGATCGTCACTCAGTCTAAGTCACTGGTGATCAGCCAGACTTATCATGCCCACAACGGGATCGTCCAACTGCTCGAGCAGTTGAGACAAGCAAAGGCCCTCAATCAATAGTTTAGAAAACCATCAGGCTTACATGGCAACAAGCCTTTTCATCAACTCAGGAGCAACAGATCGATGGAGAAACAACCGAAACACTGGCAACAACGTTTATTGACAGCAGGCATCTGGACTCTGGCTGTGGCATTTTTCGCCTTGTCGGTTCAGGCAGATGACAAGCAGCAGAAACCTGAGAAAGCAGCCAGACAGCCAATCGCTTCCGTGGTACCTCAACCCACTTTTTATCCGATATTAACCGAACACGAGCAACGTGTCGAAGATGAACTGGTTAAGGAGACGACAGGGAACTTTCCAGAAATCCCACTCCATGAAGTGATCACTTTTTTTTCAGAACTGCATAACATTCCCATTCAGATTCAGAAAAAAGATCTGGAAGAGATTGGTCTCTCGCCCGACGAACCAGTCGACGTCAATCTCAAAGATATTTCTCTCAAAAATGCACTCGACTTCATTCTGGAACCGCTCAATCTCACCTATGTGGTCGACCACAACATGCTGTTGATCACCTCCCGGCAGAAAGCAGAACAGATATTCAAGACGCGCGTCTATCCTGTCGGAGATCTGTGCAGTTCCAGTCCCGAAGACTACGCTGTCCTGGAAGCAGTCATTCTCAATGCCCGTGTCGGGAGGTGGAGCCCGGCGGTCATGGAGCAACAGATCTCAGGCTACCCGGCACCCTACAACAAAGCCGGCAGCAATTCACTCAATCTGAAGGGAGGCACCATCTCCGGTTATCCCCAGAGTCAGTCACTGGTCATCACCCAGACCTACCATGCCCAGAAAGCAATCGAAAAACTACTGGAAGACTTGAGAACAGCCCGGGCTGCACAGCAGAAAGCGGCCAACAAACAGTAAAGGTAAAACAGGAAGCAGGCCGAGGGGAGCAGCCCGCTTCCTGAAGAGGCCTGGGGCCTTTCAACACTATTTTCCTCCGCTGGGAGTACGGCTCATAATATAGGAAAACAGGTCTTTGACTTCCTGATCGCTCAGGTTTTTGGTCAGGCCGTCCGGCATCAGCGAGAGATCGAGGGCCTTGAGGAACTCGATCTCATCTTTGTTGATCAGGACCGTCTGACCTTTCACATCTCGCAGAGTAATCGTCTTCGTCGTCTGTTCGTCGATCAGACCGGTCACCGTCCGTCCGTCGTCGGTCACCACCAGGAAGTTCGTAAACTCCTCGCGGATCGCGGCACTCGGATCGACGACCGCCAGCAGCATGAAGTTCAGGTTGTCCCGCTCATAGCCGGTCAGCTTCGGTCCCGCCTTGCCTCCTTCACCATACAGTGTATGGCAGGCGGCACACGTCTTGTTGAACAGTACCTTACCAGAAGAGAACTGCCCGCCCCCCTCTTTCACCAGGCGGGCCACACGTTTCATCTCTTCCTGCTTTTCCGCGGGGGTACTGCCGCGCACTTTGCCCCAGTGCTTCTTGATGCTGGCCTTGATCTCGGGATCGTCGTGCAATGCCATCTGTTGAACCACATCCAGCGGAATCGTATTCGCCTTGATCCGCCAGGCATCCACTTCATTCAGAAACTGCTTGCTCCACGCCTTACGGCTGGCCAGAACCCGTTGTGCCGTACTTCGCACATCGTGCTCGTCCAGCAGAGTACTGTGGTAGCGGGACAGAATGTTCTTGCCGATACTCGGATTGTCAAAGTTCATCAGCGCCTGCAAGGCCACCCGCTTGAGCGAATGTGTGTCGGCACCGCGGGAAGACAGAATTGCGGTCAACGGACCGATGGCCGATTTGTTCTTCAACTGCCCCAGGATCTCGATATAGGTCAAACGGGTCGGCCGATCTGCTTTGGGATCGGCAATGATTTTCAGCGCCCGGCTGGTCGCTTCCTTATCCCCCAGTCGCAGTGCCAGCGCGAGATCAGATTCGCCCAGGCTCTTCTGATATTCTGCCAGCCCTTTGCTGAGCTCTTCCGGCAGGTTGTCAATCTTCTGGCCCCGGAACGCTTCCAGCATCCCCACCATCAGCTTTTCCTTGTGCTGATCAGAGGGAGCCAGCTTGAGCAGTTTCGCGCACATCGCGTAATTCTCATCGCCCCCCGCCATCGCATACCGCTGCATGATGCGTTCCAGAATCACATCCTGCACCATCTTGACCTGCCAGAACTCCGGTTTGGAGAACAGTTTCAGCACAGCTTCCCGATCCGTGGTCGCTTTGCTTTCCAGCGACCACCACAACAGCAGCGGAATATGCAGGTCTTCCCGATCTTCTTCGCGCTGCAGCAGAACTTCGGTAATCGAGAGCCCTGCTTCTGCAGGGAACCGTTTCGCCGATGAGGCCAGCTGTGAACGAACCTCAGCATATGGCTCGGTCTGTGCCAGTTCGACCAGCGATTTTGTCAGCTGTTTCGAAGCCTGGTGCCGGTCGCCGAGCAGACGAATCGTCCAGCGACGTACATGCTGATCCCGGTGCCCCAACAGTTCCAATGCGAGCTCTTCGTCGAACGCCCCAAGCTGATTCAATGCCCAGAGCGCTTCCAGGGCCCGGTCATCGCTGTCGCTTTTCGCAATCTTCAACAGGGCCGGCACCATTGACTGATCGCCCCGTTCCCCAATCACCTGCACCGCTTTCTGACGGAACCACTTGTTGGAGTGGCCCATCGTTTCGATCAACTCGGCGTTGGACAGCTTCGACAGGTCGAATGGTTTGATCGGCGTGAAGTTTTTCGGTTTGAGACGATAGACCCGACCGCTGGTTTTGTGCCAGTTGTCGCGCGGATCCACGTGCGTCAGGCGACTGTCATACCAGTCTGCCAGATAGATACAGCCATCCGGTCCAACTTTGATATCCACCGGACGGAACCAGCGATCCTGCGTGAGCACAATCGGCGGCATGTCCTCGGTCCGATAGGTCGAAGTATCGGGAATCAGGTTGCTGGCCATCACGCGGTTGTGCAGTGAATTGGCAGCAAAGACCGCACCGTTATATTTCGGCGGAAAAATGCCCCCTTCATAAATCGAGAAGGTCTGGCTGAAGCGTTCCTGGTAACCTTTGTGCCGCATGTGTTCGTAATAGCCGAAGGCATACGGGTTCGTCAGCGGCCCGTGTTTGCCCCAGTTCTTTTTGGCGTATCCCCCCTGGGCGTAATGCATGCCGCGAGTGCCGCCATTATTCGTACCGGAAAAGACGCGGCCCTTGGAATCGATTTCCAGGCTGAAAGTATTCCCGCCCCCTTCCGCGTAAATCTCGAAGATCTTTGTTTCGGGGTGATACCGCCAGATATTCTGCCCTTTGAAGTGCACCTGCTTCGTAACAGCCGAGCTGACCGTTCCCGTCGTCGTACTGCCGTTGGCCCCATACAGCCAGCCGTCGGGTCCCCATTTGATGCTGTTCGCGACCGAGTGCGTGTCTTCCAGGCCAAAGCCCGAAAGATGCACTTCCGGATCGCCGTCCGGAATGTCATCTCCGTTCGCATCGGGATAGAACAACAGGTAGGGAGGATTCAGAACCCAGATCCCGCCCTTGCCCACAGTGACTGACGACACAATATTCAGTCCGGTAATCACGTCTTTGATTTTATCGAACGTCCCGTCTCCATCCGTGTCTTCCAGCACCGAAATTTTATCCGCCCCTTTGACGTGGTTCGGCGGTGCCTGGGGCACTTTATCGAAGACCGCCCGCAGATACTGATCGTACTTGATGACCTTCAATCCCGCCGGGAAGGGATACTGCAGGTATTGCACGACCCACATCCGCCCCCGCTGATCGAAGCTCATATACAGAGGCTGCATGACTTCGGGCTCGGCGGCGATGGTCTCCATTTCAAAGTCCTTCTGCACCTGAAACAGCTTGACCGCCTGTTCGGGGGGAGTCGGATCCGATTCATCGCCGACTTCTCCACGCCCCTTGAATGATTTCATCACCTTGTCGACCTGCTCGTTCCCGGCCAGATCTTTCTTGAACCGGTCGCGGCTGATCTTGCCGGCTACGTCGACCTGCGGCGGTTCCTTTTTCAGGCACCAGTAGATCGCATTCACCAGCGTGTGTGTGAAGGTGTTGATTTCGAAGTCGCCCGGATGCCCCAGAGACGTATAGAACACGCGCGATTTCTTGTAGGTATTCGTCCAGGCGACCGGCATCTGCACCGGCTGACCTTCCACATTCGACAGCCCCCGCAGCAGCGTCTTGGTCGAACTTTTCAGATTGATGCTCTTATACATCGAACCTTCGCTGCGGAAATATTTGTTGCGAACCGTCGCCATGATCGGGTCCTGCTCGGCCCGCAGCTGCGTGGTCACATCCGTTGGTGTTTTGTTTCCGAAATCGCCTGCATACTCACCCCCCAGCACTTCTTTGTCGAAGTCCTTCCATTCCACGTACCCTTCCGCCGGCTTTCCTTTGCTCAAAGCGAAACCATGACTCGACGTCCGGAGTGCCACCAGCGGCTTACCGGCATTCAGGTAATCCTGAATCAGTTTCATCTGGGCGGCAGGCAGTGTTTTGCGGCGGACGCTCAGGAACAGCAGGTCGGCTTTCTTAATCGCTTCCAGCCCGGGGAAGGAGTTGGGATCGTCTTTATCCGGAAAGATGAACTGCGTGCGAAATCCGAGTGGCTGCAGATGCGCTTTGGCAAACGCGGGCAGGCTCTCGGCAGTCTTATAACCCTCTTCCCCGATCAGAAACAGAATCAGCGGATGATCTTCCGGGCTCGCAGCCTGCTGTTGTTTCGGAGCTTTCTCTTCACCCGACAGCGAGAAAAAGGTCAAACCGCAAAACAGCAAAAAAACAGTCAGGGAACAGACGTGCTTCAGACAGGCTCGATTCGGCATGGGGAAATTCTTCGTGAGAGACAAAACTAAAGGAAATTAAATAATTGGAGTGCTTCATCATAACAGCCCCCCAAAGGCTCTGTCACCCGACAAATCTGTTTTTTTGTGAAGAACCTGTGGCCCGTGTCCCACTACAAAAACAATCCGGCCTTATTTTACATAAGTACCAATATTGCTAATGTTTATCAGAGGATTCCTGTGGTGGATTCTCAATCGGTTCCCCCGGGTAACGATGCACAACCAGGGTCCCGGCACGAAACGCAATCGGCAGGTTCCAGGGAAACGTTGTTTTGAGATGCTCCGGAAACGCGGGTGGGTACGCGCTGGGCCCTTCCGGGCCGACCTCTTTCGCCTGGCTGACGAGCAGCCCTCCTGCCATCAGGTTCGACAGCACAAACCGCTGCGGACTGTTCCTGAGCGTTTTCAGAATCAGCGGCCGCCGGGAGGGATAGAATTCGAGACAGCTATGCGTATAAACATAACGCGTGGAGGGTTCGAGATTCAGATCCAGATACAGGTGAATCATGTCATTACTGAAACAGGTCACCTCGCGGTCCTGAGCCTGTTGCGATTTCAGAAATGCGGCGACCCGTTCCATATCTTCCCAGTCCGGGTACGGAATCCGTGCCAGCTGATTGCGTATCGCCCCGGTGCTGCCCTGCTCCAGGCAGGCGCTCCATAAACGAAGATACGCCGGTTTCGTCACCGGAGAAAACCACAGAGCCGCCACCAGAAAACCGCCGGTTAAAATCCAGCGGGTCAGACGGGCGCGCCGGGTACAGTGAAATGCATAGACCAGCAGCGTCATCCCCAGCAGCATGGGCGGGAAATGCACATAGTCAAACGGATGCTGCAACAAGACCACCTGCAGGATCCAGGCCAGATACAATGCTGACAACAAACGCAGCCTGAGTACAACTTGAGGCGGTCGTTGCGGATCCTGTCTGATCAACAGCACCAGGGCCATCGGGACCGCGACCAGATGAATGAGGATATATGGAAAAAAGCGAACCGCCAGATTGAGGAAGACATAATAGTGGTTGCCAAAATTCCCCTGGGTCAGGTATTCCCGGTTCCAGTCCAGCTGCATTTCCAGAAACCAGGGCCAGGTACCAGTGAAGTACAGCCAGCCGACGCCCAGCGCTCCCGCAATCAGTCCGCCTGTCAGCAGGCCCCCCAGATCGCTCCAGACTTTTTTTCGGAGCGCAGGATTGAAAAGCGAACAGAGCCAGACCGCCAGTGCGGGAATCACCACATGCGGCTTCAACCAGACCCCCGCACCCCAGACCAGTCCTTCCAGCGTCCCGAACAGAAACAGCGATCGCGTGACAACTGCTGCCTGAGTACTGCGCTGAATTTGAGCCCAGCGCAGATTCAGCGCAACCGCGGCTGGCAACAGCAGCCACAGATCGCGTTGCACATGGCACCACTCTGAAACCGAGTAGTAAGCCAGGAACAACAGCAAGCCGACCTGAAACCGGACCGCAGAGACAAACCGGGTCAGACAAAACACTGTGAGACAGAAGACCAGCAGGTCGAATACCCGTAGTACCTCGGTACTCCAGCCAGCCAGCGAACGCACCAGGATGTGAACCCAGACCACACCGGGGAAGTTCGGCTCGACCATATCGCGATAGAGCATCCCGCCTCGCATCACAGTCCGTGCCTGCAGATCGTAATAAGAAACATCATTCGTCACAGGCATGCAGATCAGCTGCGGGGTCGCTGCCACCAGCAGCAGGATCAGCGCGCCCAGAGACAGAGTCGATGTATTCCAGCGCGCACCGCGATCGGAACTCTCTGTGTCAGGAATAACAGGGTTGGCGGTAGACATCATCTTAAAAGCCGAATGGAAGTATCAGTCTTTGCATGTGCAGCAGCATAATGGATAATCGTGAATGTCATCCTAAACAGACAGACAGACCTTACACCAGAATTTTTGAAAGCATCCTCTCCAAATGGCACGAATTTACCAGCTCCTGTTCGCTCTATGCTGGTTACTCGGCTGCTGGCTGGCCATGATGGGTGTACATGAGTCGGGACACGTCCTGGGAGGCCTGCTCACCGGAGGGGAAGTCGCCCGTGTCGTCTTACATCCCCTGGCGATTTCCCGCACGGACCTGGCCGTCAATCCGCACCCAGCAATTGTCGTCTGGGCCGGGCCGCTGATCGGCGTGCTCCTGCCGCTCTGCCTCTGGATCGCAGCCCGTTTGTGGAAGTGGCCGCAAGCGGCACTCGTCCAGTTCTTCGCCGGCTTCTGTCTGATTGCCAACGGCGCCTATATCGCTGGCGGCGCCCTGGAAGGCATCGGCGATTGCGGCGTGATGCGACAGACCGGCTCGCCACTCTGGCTGCTGTGGAGCTTCGGCCTGGTGACGATACCCGCCGGTTTCTGGCTCTGGCATCGCCTCGGTTCACTCCGCGACTGGTGGCAACATCCGGAACGCACGACGGAGCAAAGCACCTGGATCATGCTGCTGGCCGTCATGACAATGGTCGTGCTGATGGCCTGTTTTTCTGCCTGAGAACCGTTTCCAGTTTGCCCGCAGCCTCTGCTTTCTGGTATCTTGGAACAGTCACTGCCACGCTTTCTCAGGGAGAATCTTCTATGTCCACGCTGTTGAACCGTCGTCAAATGCTGGGAGCCTGTGCCGCAGGTGCCTCTGCGCTCTGCCTGCCCTCCCTCACCCAGGCGAAGCCCGCCAATACAAAAATGAAAACCTTCACCTTTAAAAAAGTGGGGAACCTGGAAATCAAGGCGGACGTCCACCGGGCCGATGACAACAAAACGCGGCCCGTGATGGTCTGGTTTCATGGCGGCGCACTCATCGTCGGACATCGGGGCGGCGTGAGTGGCCGTGTGCTGAACGACATGCTGAATGCAGGCTACACCGTGGTCTCTTTCGATTATCGTCTCGCCCCCGAAACCAAACTGCCCGAAATCATCGCCGACCTGGAAGACGGTTTTACCTGGCTGCACGAGCAAGGACCGGAACTGTTCAATGTCGACACCAGCAAAGTCGCTGTCTCCGGCGGATCCGCGGGGGGCTGCCTGACCATGATCGCCGGCTACCGCGCCAAGCCCCGACCCACAGTCCTGGTTCCCTTCTGGGGTTATGGCGATCTGATCGGCGACTGGATCGGCAAACCGAGCCCGCACGCCCGGCACCAGACCGATTTCACTAAGGAGCAGGCTTACCAGCAGGTCGGCGGAACTCCGATCGCCGATTCCCGCGACAGCAAAAAAAATCGGGGGGCTTTCTACCAGTACTGCCGCCAGCAGGGTATCTGGCCCAAAGAGGTCGCCGGCTGGGATCATCACCGCGAACCGGAAAAGTTCTATCCCTACATGACGCTCAAGAACGTCACCAAAGATTATCCCCCCACCCTGATGGTGCACGGCACGAAAGACACCGACGTCCCCTACGAACAGTCCGTCCTGATGGCCGAACAGCTCCAGCAACACGGCGTCGAACACAAACTTGTGACCATTCCGGGAGGCGAACACGGTCTGGCAGGCGGCGACCCCAAACTGATTGACGATGCCTACCAGCAGGCCTTTCAATTCATGCACGAACGGGTGAGTTAATCCCTGAATCAGGGGAGTTTATCAATAAGCCAGCAGAGGCTCTCAATGAACTCACGTCTGTCTGATGCCTTTCGCGCCTTTGCCGTGCCGGAGTGCCGGGAAACATCTCCTTTGTACTGCAGTCTGACGGAAGCGATCGCCGCAGACGCAGAGATGCTACAGATCGCCGGTCAGGCACGAGACGGGCAGCCGGTGCCGAATCTCCTGTTTGCGGCAGTGCATTATCTGCTGGTCACCAGCCCCAATCATCCACTGGCAGAATACTACGCGACCTGCACACCAGAACCGAAAGATCCCACACAGGCATTCCCGGCGTTCAAAGATTTCGTACTCAGCCATCAGCAGGAAATCGTCGACTTGCTGCAGACGCGACTTGTTCAGACCAATGAAGTCCGCCGCTGTGCCTGTCTGTTCCCCGCATTCATGCATGCACTGCGGCACTTTGATCCTCAACCGCTGGCCCTGCTGGAGATCGGCTGCAGTGCCGGCCTGAACCTGCTCTGGGACCGGTACCGCTACGCCTATGATGACAGTGGAAAAGAGTATGGGGATCCTACTTCACCGACGCTGATCAGATCCGAATTTCTCGGCAAGCGACCGGCGGGTTTAGACGATTCCCCACCTCTCGTCACACAACGCATCGGCGTCGATCTGCATCCCATCGATGTCACCATTCCCACAGAAGTCGACTGGCTGCGGTCCCTGATCTGGCCCGAACAGCACGATCGCCGACAACTGCTGGACGCCGCGATCCGACAACAGCAGGAAGTCGAACTCGACCTCCGCACCGGCGACGGCTTTGCAGATGTCTGCGCGATCGCAGCTGAGATCCCGCACGACACCCTGCTCTGCATCTATCACACGCATGTCGCCAATCAGATCTCCCGAGAGAAACGGGAAACGTTCCTGGAAACAGTCCGCGAGCTGGCCCATCACCGCGACCTGCTGCACCTTTACAATAATCTGCACGACGCCCATTTGCGGCTACAGGTTTTTCGCAGGGGAATCCTCACCCGACAGACACTGGCCAACACCGACGGGCACGGCCGCTGGCTGGAGTGGCTGGCGTAAAGAATTCGCTCTTAAAAAATTGAAACGAATCGCATCCACAAATAAAACTGTTACAATTCAAGCTTTGAAACACAACACCATGAATCCAGCTGACTTCGCAAAATTCGTTCAACAACTGCGCAGCCAGGACTCACAAACTTACGAGGACGGCTATCAGTCGATCTCGGGACGTGTGGATGAAGTCCTGGCCCCCCTGATTCAACTGGCAGAGAGCGAATCGCCGGGCCAGATGCGGGGGCGGTTTGTCGAACTGATCGGCCAGTCGGAGACGCCTGAAGCGATTGAATTCCTGGCGGGTGAACTGCAGAGCCCCTCCAAGAAGGTGCGCATGTGGGCTTACAGCGGCCTGGCAGATTCGGAATCTTCCGTCGCGAATGCCATCGCAGCCAAATTCAAAGACGAAAATCCGGAAGAAGAATTTCTCTGAACTCTATCAAGACGATGGAAACCGCGACACTTTAAACTCAGTACGAAGTAGATACATCATGGAGATCAGCAACAAAATCATCATCGCCGGAGGCACCGGCTTCCTGGGACTGAACCTGGCCCGTTCTCAGACCGAACGGGATTATGAAGTGGTCATCCTCGGCAGAAACCAGCCTCAGACAAAGGGGGACTGGCGCTATGTGAACTGGGATGCCCGCTCTCTCGGACCGTGGGCCAGCGAACTGGAAAACGCGACCGCAATCGTAAATCTCGCCGGCCGCACGGTCGACTGCATCAAAACACCCGATCACTGTGATGAAATTCTCCGCTCGCGGGTCGAAGCGACGGACATACTTGGAAAAGCGGTCCGGCAGCTCGATTCCCCGCCGCCGGTCTGGGTGCAGATGTCGACAGCCCATCGCTACGGCGACCCGCCGGAATGTATCTGCGATGAAGATTCCGCCTTCGGTTACGGGCTGGCCCCCTTTGTCGCACAGGAATGGGAAGCCGCCTTCCAGCGCGCGGTACTCCCCGACATGCGGCAGGTCATCCTCCGTACGAGCTTCGTCATCGGCCGCTCTGGCGGTGCCCTGCAGCGACTGGCGAAACTGGTCCGCTGGGGACTCGGTGGGACCGTCGGCCATGGTCGACAGGGTATGAGCTGGATTCACGAGCAGGACATGAACCGCCTGTTCCTGAGAGCGATCACCGATAACTCGATGCAGGGCGCTTATCTCGCCACCGCACCGCAACCAGTTTCGAATGCCGAATTCATGCGCGCCCTGCGGAAGGCATTGAAGATGCCCATCGGACTTCCCGCCATGAGCTGGATGGTCCGTCTCGGTGCACCGCTGCTGATGCGCACCGATCCCGAACTGGCACTCTACGGTCGCTACTGTGTCTCCCGGCGTTTAAGAGAAGAGAATTTTGAATTCGAATATCCCGATCTGGATTCGGCACTGGTAGACCTTTATCGATAACATTTTCCCGAATCCAACATTTTTTCTGCAGGACCTGGTCACACTCACTTCTGCTCGCTCGTCATCCTGTTGAACAGACCTTATTTCTCTTTGACAGGAGTCAGAATCATGAGCGAACGCAACTATCTGCAGGAAATCGCAGATTTCGAAACACACTATCAGTACGAAGCGGACTTCATGCGCGAACTGCTGGCCGAATCCCCGGACGGCTATGCGAAGTTCGCTGAAATCCTGCCATTGGCCCGGCATCGGGAGCGGCTGGATGCGGAAGCGTATTTCATCGCGAAGCTGGCAGCGATGCAGGTCGAGGACTGTGGCACCTGCCTGCAGCTCTGTGTCCGTTTTGCGCTCGAAGCGGACGTTCCCCGCGAGATCGTGGAAGCGGTTCTGCAGGGGGGCAGCGGACTTTCAGAAGATCAGCGGGATCTGTATGATTTCGCCGTGCAGGTCGCCAGCTCCTCTGATCTCGAACCGGGTTTGCAGCAGCGGATTCAGGACCGCTTCGATCGCGGACAGCTCCTGGAACTGGGGCTCTGCATTGCGACAGCCAAAGTCTTTCCGACCATCAAACGGGCCGCCGGTTACCTCACAAGCTGTCGCCTGATGGAAATCGAAGTCTGAGCAGTACCCTGACCACGCGCATGGATCCGGAAAGGAGAGTCCCGCATGACCGCCGCAGCGTTAGCGACATTTGAAGCCGCCCGTGCGCAGCTGATCGGCCTCGCCTATCGGATCACCGGCTCCCGCACCGAAGCGGAAGACATCGTCCAGGAAACGTGTCTCAAATGGCTCGCGGCGGACCAGGCGGTCATTCAGGTGCCCCGCGCCTGGCTGATGAAAGTCGCCACGCGACTCTCGCTCGACTATCTGAAAAGTGCCCGCGTGCAGCGCATGTCCTATATCGGCCCCTGGCTGCCTGAACCATTCCTCGCGGATGTACAGACGCCAGAAGAAGAACTGGAACTGGATGAGTCGATTTCGATGGCGCTGTTGGTCCTGCTGGAACAGCTTTCGCCGGCGGAGCGGGCCAGCTTCATTCTGCACGATCTGTTTCAATATCGCTTCGAGGAGATCGCCGACATCCTCGATCGCTCGGCAAGTGCCTGTCGCAAACTGGCGAGCAGGGCCCGCGCCAAAGTCGGCCGCCAGGATCTGCAACCAGAGCTCACCCGCGACGCCCACCTGCAGATGCTCAACGCCTTCACACAAGCCGTCAAACAGGGAGAGACCGCACCACTGGTCTCCCTGCTCCAGGACGAAGCGACGTTCGTTTCAGACGGCGGAGGCAAGGCACTCGCTGCACGCAAAATCGTTCGCGGTTCCGCTCTGATTACCCGTTTCTTCCTGAAGACCGTCCGCCCCGCTCTGCTGGCAGCAGAAAATCCCGACCCGGAGATCGTCATTAAGATCACCTGGTTCAACGGCGCACCAGGATTGATTATTTATCAGGCAGGTCAGCCCGTCTCCGCCTTCCAGTTCCAGGTGGCGCATAACAAGATTCAGAACATTTATGTGTTACGAAACCCGGATAAACTGCGGCTTTTTCACACTTCCTGATCCGCCTGCCAATTCGTCTCTATCGTAACCGACTGTCATTTCAAGAGATACACGGCAACAACTCTCATTCCTGGCAGAGGAAGTACCTTAGGGAATATCCCTTTACTATACATTCTTTCGTATAGGTATTTTATTAAATAACGCTTATTTTACTGGCTCTCAGATGATGACTCCGGTTAATATTATGAAAATATCTTTAAGAAAGTAGTTCACAGATTCGACAGTTTTCCGATCGATTCTGAGCAGGCTCGCGTTTTCATTTCACCGGAACTGGAGTTAATTTGATGCTGAAGTCTTTTAAAAGGCAGCGGGGTTTTACCCTGATCGAACTGCTGGTCGTGATCGCCATTATCGCCATTTTGATTGCCCTGCTCCTGCCGGCAGTGCAGCAGGCACGCGAAGCAGCCCGACGATCCACCTGTAAAAACAATCTGAAGCAGATCGGCCTGGCGCTGCATAACTATCACGATTCTCATCGAACCTTTCCGATTGGCTCTCAGGTCTCCTACTACCGCGCCAACTGGCGTTCTTCGATCCTGCCCTTCATTGACCAGGCACCCGCTTACAATAAACTCACACAGCAGGCTCACTCCCAGCACGGCTTTGCAGCCGGCAGTGGAAACTCCGCCTCCGGTTACAACACCGACAACGCTGTGCTGAATAACCTCTTCATTCCCGTTTACAAATGCCCGTCCAGTACCGCAGATGCCTTCTACACCGGCACGAGTCCGGTTTCCAACAACGGAACCACTTCTCCCAACGGTTCCCTCGGGAAAGAGACCGGCATGACGATGGATTACGTCGGCATCAGCGGTTCCTACCTGAATGCAGCCCCTTACAGCTCCGGCTGTGGTGCAGCTTACGGGGGTTACTGGTGTAACAACGGGATGATGCAGATCGGCAAGGTGGCCCGCATGCGTGACTGCAAAGACGGAACCTCGAACACGATGATCATCGGCGAAGATTCCGGACTGGTCAATAACAAAGATTACCGCAGTAACTACTACGGCGGCTGGGCCGGTCACATCGGACTGACCAGTTGGGGAACCGGCGTCAACACCATTCGCTACAGTCCCAATCCCTCCACCGCCCCCGCAGGTGGAGACCAGACCTACACCCCCAACAACCCGCTGACCTCCGAACATGTCGGCGGGGTTCACGCTCTGCTCGGTGACGGTGCCGTACGGTTCCTTTCGAACAACATCGACATCGAAACCCTCCGCAGACTGGGTATGCGGAACGATAATTTCGTACTCGGCGAGTTCTAAAGTAACACGGGAATCATTCATCACGAATTGATCAACAAATATTCTATCTGAAATAAAACTTCTGATATCCACAACAGCCGATGCACGTGACAGACGACATCGGCTGTTGTCATACATAATCCACTCGGAGATCCATGAACATGCTCACTCATTCTACTCGAGCGGGACTGAACCCCGCCCCGACGCTTTCTCGACTGACGCTCTGCCTGCTGCTCACCGCTCTGGTCACCGGCTGCGGAGCCGGCGTCGATGAAGTCCCCAAAGGCACGGTCAAGGGGACCGTCAAACTGGATGGCAAACCCCTCTCGGGAGCCCGGGTCAATTTTACCTCCGGAACAGCCGGCGCCGGTGCCTACGCCGATCTGCAGCAGGACGGAACCTATGCGATCTCCGATCCCATCCCGGCGGGAGACTACAAGGTCTATCTCTCCTCTCCCGGTCTGGGGGATGCGCCCCCGGATGAATCGGGCAACCAGGAACTGAAAGACGCCTTGAAAGGCGTTCCCGAAAAATATCAGAGCGATCAGTCAACCGACCTGCAGACGGTCATCAAAGAAGGCGAGAACACCTTCGATATCGACCTCAAGCCCTGATTTTGAGGAATTTCCAATTTCTTAAGAACGCTGATTTTTTCCGGAGATTTTTTGCTTTCAACGATTTTTCGAGTGTATACTGTTAGTCAGGATTGAGAGCAGGTTGTCTTATTTCGCAGTGAAAGGAAACAGCTGCCGGCAGACAACCCTCTTTCCTGAGACGATTTTGATTCCTGATTCTGGTGGAGAAAACAGACATGGCGATCATTACTGCGGGCCATATTTTTCTGAAACGGCCCTATGGAGTCGCAAATGCGACAGCGCTCAAGCAAGTGCTCCAGAATCAGGGGAGCGAATTATACGCGTCCCCTGATCAACGCTACTGGGAACTGATCAAGAACCAGTTGATCATCACCATCAGGGTCCAGCCGATCACAGAACTGCTGGACCAGTGCCAGGACGAGCTCAAACTGCTCGGACTCGCCCCCGATGATGTTCCCGAAGTCATTACGGTGGAAGGCCTGACCGAATCCTTCGATCACTGCCAGTCCATCACCGACCAGCTCGCCGTCTCACTCTCCGGAGTGACCCGCGGCGCGGAACATTGCCACTGAGCAAAATTGACTGACCATGGGTTGAGTATCTGACAACTCCTGTTTTGTCGGGAGCTGAGAGAACGTACCACCAGAATTTTCAAATCCTCGTTCTTTTATGCCTCCTTTTTTCTACCATTCAGTCTCCCCTCATCGCTATAATTAATTTTTGATGAAGTTAAGCTCGCCCAAGATTCCTGCCTGACAAGCGTCTGCGATCCCTCCTGGATCCAGTCGAATCATTCCTTCACAGCTGTGATCTAGCGACCGCTTGCTTTCCCGATAGCAAGTTTTACCCCCCCTACAATGAAGTGCAGGTACACTATGTTTTCAGTTTGCGTTCGCGCTCCGTTTGCGCTGATCTTGTGTGGATTGACTCTCCTCAGTGGCTGTGGTGGTTCCGCAGAACACATCGAGCGGGCCGCCGTCAAAGGCACCGTCACCTATGATGGCAAGCCTCTGGCCAGCGGCAGTATTCTGTTTGTCCCCGATGTCGATGCCGCCGGCAAACCGCTGCGTGGCAAAGCCGCCCAGGCCATCATTACCGACGGCACCTACTCGCTCACAGCTGAAGAAGGGCCCACGGTCGGTAACAACAAGGTTCAGATCTCCGCCACTCGCAAGACTGGCAAGTTCCAGGAATCGGACGGCCAGAAAATCGAAATCGAACAGCAGTACCTGCCCGCGAAATACAATTCCAGCACCACACTGAGCCACGATGTCAAAGCCGGTGAAAACACCGCCGATTTTACGCTGGAAGCCAAATAACATTTTCATTCACCGTTAACTGAATCCTTTCAGATTTTTTAATTTCCTTATAGTAGATGGATCAACCCAAACTATGAAAGCATTGTTTCTGAAACGCCGCCAGGGATTCACGCTCATCGAGCTGCTGGTGGTCATCGCCATTATCGCCATCCTCATCGCCCTGCTGCTCCCCGCCGTGCAACAGGCGCGCGAAGCAGCCCGCCGCTCCACCTGTAAAAACAATCTGAAACAGATCGGACTGGCCCTGCACAACTACCACGACACCTACGGCACCTTCCCGCCCGCCTCTGTCCGTCGTCAGGGCGCCGCCTCTGAATGGGAAACCAGTATGATCAGCTGGCAGGGACGTATCCTGGCCTTCATGGATCAGGCTCCGCTCTACAACCAGATCGACTGGAGCATTGAACCCGGCCGGACAGGCAGCAATACCGCCGCCATGAAAAATGAACTGCCCGCTTACCGCTGCCCCAGCGATCCCGGCGACCGCGGAAAGACCGGACAGTCCGGCTACGGTCCCACCAACTACGTCACCTGTACCGCCAATACCGGAGGTTACACTGCCGGCGGTGGTACCTATCAGAACAACGGACGTTCTGTCATGTTCCTCAACAGTATGACCAAGATGCGGGACCTCGAAGACGGTTCCTCCAACACCATGGTTGTTTCCGAATGTACCGTGGGTCATCTGTACGCCAACATCAATGCCACCTCCGGAACCACCTGTACCGGCACCGCCGATCAGAAACTCCGCGGCTACTCCTGGTTCTATGCCCAGTCCATGCCCGCCTGGAGCTACACCACACTGATCGGCCCCAACTCTGACCTGCTGGAATGTGCTCAAAGCACCGGCGGTTCCGCACTGCTGGGAGCCCGCAGCAAACACGTCGGCGGGGTACACACCCTGTTCTGTGACGGTCGCATCCAGTTCATTTCCGAAAACATCAACCTCGGAAACCTGGCAGAACCTGGGTCACAAATCAGACGGGAACATCATCGGCGAGTATTAAACTCGAACGGGATGAATCTTAAGGATCGCCGCGGCCAGGGAAAGACCTTTTCCCTGGCCGTTTTTTTTCGTCCCTGTCTGTCCGTACCGGTTCGATTGCCCACCCAGGCTCTGGTATTTTCAAATCCTCATTCTTTTATGCGATCTTTTTCTACACACAGGTCTCCATCCAGCGGTATAATTAACAATCGATGAAGTTAATCTCGCCCTGATATCTCACTGCTTAGAGCCCCCAGAAACCTGCCCTCAACCAGCCGGATCCTCTCCGCCAACAGCTGCTATCTTCAGCCAGATCACCTTCACGCCAATATTTGACCCACCTGATTATTTGAACTGCAGGCACGCTATGTTTCATTTTTCCGGTCCCACTCCCCCTGCGCTGATTTTCTGTGCATGGCACCGCTCTGGCGGCTCCCGTGAACAGATCGAAACCGTACCTGCCTGCGCCATACCATGACAGATTGCATTTTTCACGTATCGTTGACTGATCTTATCAGATCTCTTTTCAACTCCTTCTCAAGGGATAAATCAAAATTATGAAAGCATCATTTCTGAAGCGTCGCCAGGGATTCACTCTCATTGAACTGCTGGTCGTCATTGCCATCATCGCAATTCTGATCGCACTGCTCCTGCCCGCCGTGCAACAGGCGCGCGAAGCAGCTCGTCGCTCCACCTGTAAAAATAACCTGAAACAGATCGGGCTGGCTCTCCACAACTACCACGATGCCTCCCTCACTTTTCCCGCGTCCCACATTCGGACCGTCGCCAACAGCTGGCTCTCCAGCCAGATCGGCTGGCAGGCACGCATCCTGCCATACGTCGATCAGGCCAACCTCTACAACATGGTCGACTGGAGCATCCAGCCCGGTAACACCGGCACCGCCAACACCACGGTCATGAAAACGGAGCTTCCCGTTTACCGCTGCCCCAGCGATCCCGGAGACCGGGGTTCGACAGGACAGTCCGGCTATGGACCGACCAACTATGTCGTCTGCTCCGCCCAGTATGGCGATTTCGCAGCCGGGGGCACCGCCTTTGCTGACAACGGGAAATCTATCATGTTCCTCAACAGCGCCACCCGCATGCGGGACATCACCGACGGAACCTCCAACACCATGATCGCCTCCGAATGTAAGGTCGGCTACGAATACGCCAGTGCCAATGCCACTTCCGGCACCGTCTGCACCGGCACCGCCAACCAGAAACTCAGAGGATACACCTGGTTCTGGGGACAGGCCATGCACATGTGGAGCTATTCCACACTCATCGGCCCCAACTCACAATTACTCGAATGCTCCAGTGGTACCGGCGGTCCCGCTCTGATGGGCGCCCGCAGTACCCACGTTGGTGGAGTTCACGTTCTGTTTGCTGATGGACGGATCCAGTTCATCTCCGAAAATATCAACCTCGGAACCTGGCAGAACCTGGGTCACAAATCGGATGGTAACATCATCGGCGAATACTAAGCCCGACAGACTGCCATCTTATTGAACGTCACGGCCAGGGAAAGACTGTTTTCCCTGGCCGTTTTTGATTTTTCCTTCACTCTGCTTTGGGAATCACCGCCAGCAGAATGTGCGAAGGATGCGCCGCATCGTGGTACACCGTATTGATCGCGGTCTGCTTCAGACGATTGTCATTCAGCGGCTCACCCGTATTCGGGTTCACATCAAACCGCGGGAAGTTACTGCTCGAAATATCCACGCGGATCCGATGCCCCTTCTTGAAGACATTCGAAGTCGGATACAGCTTGATCGTCACCGGATAGATCTCCCCTGGCTCCATCAGCTTTTCCTCTTTCAGTGAATCGCGGAACCGCGTCCGGATAATCCCGTCCCCGATATTCAGATCAAACCCGCCCGGGAAGTCTTCGCTCGGCGGATACACGTCGACCAGCTTCGCCGTGAAGTCCGTATCTTTCGCGGACGAAGAAATCCAGAGTTTCACTGCCAGTTCTCCGGTCACTTCCAGATCCTCTTTCAACGGTTCCGTCTGAAAGACCAGGACATCATCCCGGGCTGAGAGCGGCGTCGGATGCGTGAAGTTCCAGATCTTCTCATTCCCCTTCTGATCCCAGCCCCCCTGCACCAGGATGTCATTCCCGCTCGAAATGTTTCCCCCGATCGTCGGCACCGGATGATCCGGATCGAACAGCAGGCTGGTCTTCGCTACCTTCACCTCCGGTGCACTCGTCCCCAAACCGCCTTCAGGCTGCAGGTGAAATTTCGTGTAAACGGTACGCTTCAGCGGCCACTCCTGCTCGTTCCGCCAGTAACCGCCATGATTCAGTTTCCCGTCCACGGTCTTAGAACCGTCGCCGGTCCCCATCACGAAAATCCGCACCGACGTCTGGAACGGGGCCGCTTTGCCGACGCTGTTCTCTTTTCCCTTCAGCCAGTGATCGTACCACTCCTTCCGCCAGCCCAGGGGATCCGCAATCGCTGCTGCTTTCCCGAACGTCACTTGCCCATGTGAGTACGATCCCTGCTGCCCGTGAATCCAGGGCCCCATAATCATATACACGGGACCTTTGATCGTTTTTGACAGCACCTGGAAGTTCGCGGTGTTGTTGCTGCTCCACGAATCGTACCAGCCACTCACCAGGTACACGGGGATATCCTTGTACTTCTCCGGGTAATCGATGATGTTATTCTGAATCCAGAAGTCATCGTTGGCCCCGTGCTGCATCCCCGCTACCAGCCAGTCTTCGTATTCGCCAGCCAGCTTCAGCGGCGTCATCCCTTTCCGCAAAGGCAGACGCTTCAGATATTCCATCCGGTTCTCAGCCATCTCCTTCAGCACCGCGGCGGTTCCGGCATCGTGCGACTGACGGCTCCCTTTACCGGCGTTGAGATAAATCCAGTTCCAGAAACGCAGTTCGAACGCCCCACCGTTCCGCATGCTGGCATAGCCCAGGTTCGACATCGCATCCACGGGAATCACCGTCTTCAACTCGGGCGGCTTCTCCATCGCCAGCGCGTGCTGTGTCCCGCCAACATAAGAAGTTCCGATCATCCCGATCTTCGCGTTTGACCAGGACTGCTCACCAATCCACGCTGCGGTATCAACACCGTCCCGACCATCGTCGGTCAACATGTGCCACACCCCTTCCGAGGCATAACGGCCCCGCGTATCCTGGGCCACGAACGCATAACCATGCGAGGCATAATACATGCCCGACGTCTTACAGCCATTCTTGTTATACGGACGACGCTCCAGAATCGTCGGCAGTTTCCCGTCCAGCACATCCCCGTCTTCCACCGGCAGATACACATCAGTCGCCAGCTTCACCCCGTCCCGCATGGGCACCATCACATTCTTTCGCACCTCCACCGCATACGGCCCCCGCACAGCAGCCAGCACAGGCAGAGTCGAGATCAGTAACGCGAACAGTGCAACAGTAAATCCAGCCAGGGGACGGCGGAGGGAACGACAGGCAGGCATGATCAAATTCCTTCTTCAGGAGGCAGGCAGCATCGAATTCGCGATGCTGAATAGTATTTAGAAACCCTTACCAGCAGGCTACTTACCCGGTAATTCATTGTCAATCAACGACGACAAATGCCCTCTTCCCATCTCGCCGTATGCCACTGTTGGCTTGCTCAACAGTGATCGAGAAATCTTACCCTACCAGCAACTGAGCGGCACGGCGCCAGCCGCCGGTATTTAGAATCAGCGCTGGAGATTTTACCGGTGGCTAGCGCCATTCCGCTCAATTCAAAAAGGTGCTCCCGGATGCAATCCGGGATTGCCGCAGGCAACAAGAGGTCACAGTACAAACAAACAATCCACAAACCAGCTCACTCACCTCTTCCGCAGGAAGCAAACCCATCTGTCCGCCTGCCGGGTGCCGATCAGATCTCCACATCCTGTGACACACTGAACTTCTCTCACTCCCACCTGAACAGACTCCCCTTGATTTGCACATTCCGAATCGTATGTTGGTCCAAATCTGGCTCGCGCGCGAGGCCGGTGCTCCGTCCCCTGCATGTCAGGAACAACGGACGAAACAACACCTGAATCGCCGTCGATTTTCACTGAGTTTTCACCTGACAGTAGCGAATCGGTTCGCCCTGTTTCCCCCTTCGAAGCTGGCCACATCGGGACAAAAACCAGGACAAACCGGGACAAAATCCCGGCCAGAACAGGACAAAAACCGGCCACAAAAGGACACAAATCTGTCTTGACCCCCACACGTCTTTCCGCAAATTTTATTTTCATCATGCTGACCTTTCGAATTAATAAATTGATCAACGGGTGGCACCTGTCGGCTTGTCCGACAGTGCCGATCATCAACAGGATCTGCCACTTAAAATCATTCATCATCAATGTCGGGTGGCACTCAACGCGGGTAACGACTTTTATTCAAGATAGATTTTCGCCAGTTTTTTTTGATCCGTTGTTGCCTGAATGATAGTTGGTTTTCCGCATTGCCGTTTCCTTTTCTTACACGGATGTCCCCGGCTTGCTTTTCTGTTATTCGGCCGTTTTTCTTCGGCGAGCACGGATTGCGAAAGCAGGTCGGTTAATGGCGCCCATTGCTGAGCATGGCAGGCAATTATCGTGACAGCCTGAGAAAACACACGAATCACTTTGATCGGACTGAGTTTTTTGAGATTCGTTCCCTGCTTATGCAACATGTCTTTTCCGACAAATAACGCAACCCAGATTCCGATCAGAGTCCAGTTTAATTCTGTGATGACATTTACAGGCGTCTGGCAACATAGCTTGCTGCGTTCACAGGATTGTTTTACTGAGCGGAAGAAAACCTCAATCCCCCATCTTTGACGATATAATTTACAGGCACATGCATCGGTCATTTCTAATTCGTTGCTCACCAGGTAGATCTTGTTCCTGCCATTATGGATCTGGAACAGACGCAGGACCAGCGGGCTTTGGTCTCGACGCTGCATAGAGTCGGGCCAGTAATAGACGAAGCCATCACGAATTTTCAACTGACCAAGTGATTTTAACAGGGTTACGTTCGAACCAACACGAAACAGGAAAGAATGCCCTGACTCCATGATGGCTGACCACAGCGGAGCACCTGTATATTGCGCATCCCCAACCAGTCGGACATTTTCTGGAAGGGATTCCAGCATTTCCCGGGCCGCAATTCGCTCACTGCCAGCTGCCCCCTGAATACACCAGCGAAACGGTAACCCACTGCCCAGATGCCAGAGCACGGTCGTTAACAGTTGAACGGTTAACGCCTTGGATTCATCGGCTTTTTTGCGGTATTTCGCCGACCTTCTATGATGGATCCCTGGTGCAAATTCACGCTGATTGGCTGCTGAGCGAGGCGCAGAGAACTTGGTGGCATCCACGGCCAGAGTGACTTTGCCTGCTGTGGTTCGATAGCCCTTCCATTGTCCCAGTTTTGAGGAAAGATGTTGAATCACCAGATCCACCAATGGCTGTCCGTAGTTCGCCAGAGCTTTCATCAGCCCTTGTCGTGTCACTGTCGTCGAAACCTGAAAGAGCTCACCGGCAACCGTGTAGGCCGTTTTTACCCTTTCGCCAAGTGTTCCTTTGGCAGTCCAGCCCATGCAGAGAATGGCAACCGCAGCCAACCAGCCCGGATCCAGAGAGGCATTGCCGTGACGTACCAGGGAAGACGTTTCGCAGGGAATCAGCCTGTCAAAAATCGCTTTCATTGACTGAATATTTATGCGAAGATGCTCGGTATCTTGATGCGGCATTCCAAGAGTCCTTTCTTGGCATGAGTGCAATTTGGTTAGCACCTGCATTAAACAACCTAACGGTTGTCCGCATCAAGATTTATTTAACTTACACAGAATCGTTACCCGCGTTGGGTGCCACCCGACCGGTGCCATCTGTCGGCTTGCCCGAACAATGCATTTAAAATGGGTAGCCCCGAATGCAATTCGGGGTGAGCGCAGCGAACAGGAAACTGTCAGTGTTGCATTCATCGAAAGATCACCCGGCTTTGCTCTCACACAGCTTAAAACAAACTCGGAACGAAAGAGATCCGTTCGCCGGGTGCCACTGTCGGCTTGCCCCAATACTGTTCGGCTCACGGTTTGCAGTTGATTGTGGATTGCAGCTTAACTCTTATGAAC
>NZ_CP037421.1:516575-543152 GCF_007748155.1 Gimesia panareensis | reverse complement strand
GTCCGAAAAAAAGATTGCTCATCTCAATATTATTCAAAGCGTCATTTCGCGCATGGCGGGTAACTCTGCGCTGCTGAAAGGCTGGGCTGTGACGCTGGTTGCCGCCACATTTGCCCTTGCGGCGAAAGACACCGATATACGCTACATTCTTATCGCATACGTACCCACAATCGCGTTCTGGATTCTCGACGCATACTACCTTCAACAGGAACGCCTATTTCGCGACCTTTACAAACAGGTCGCTAGCAAGCAAGAAGGCGATATAGACTTCAGCATGGACACATCGACGTTAAAATGGTCTGGGCTGTCAGCATTTTTTGCGTTTGTTAACTCATTGTTCTATGGGTTTCTAATTACAATCGTGCTAGTGGTTATGTTTGTGTTTCCACGCGTTGGTGGGTAGCCATCCTGGGAACACAAACGGGTTGCCTAACAATTGCGGCAACCGGAGCAGCGAATCCCGCGGAATCTGAAATCAACGCGAAACGTCGCCGCCCGGTCACGCTAGGCGTTTCCGGAAAAGCCGATCCATTCTTCAGACGTCCCGAATATCGGCCGTTAAATGGTATCGCGTCACTCCGATCTGATCTCAAATTGATCATTACAAGTTCGGCCACTTGTTCTGCCCGGAAAACTCATCAAATACATGACAGTAATTCAAAACTAATAACAAATGGACATCCCACTCGTACTGAAAAATCATTCGTTTTCTATTGTTGTCCGGCATTAAATGAGTTTCATGAACAAATTCTGGTATTTGACGATTCAATATACTCAAATACCGAATCGTGGGTTCGTTGATGATGCAATCAACAATTCAAAATATTTATTTTGCTATTCAGACGTTTTTCCGGAATGATACTTTTTTGTGTTTTGCATCGAAACGTATTTGTAAAGAGTTGTTCTCGAAATCTTCAACGTATCACAGATGTCATATATACTGAACTGATCGATTTATCGCGAAACAGTTTTTGTGCCAGAACAACTCTGGGTGACTTTGGATCCAGTGGGGGATGACCTCCCCTCCCTTACGTCCGCGCGCTCGGGCTGCAGCCAAGCCTGCTTTAGTCCTCTCTTGTATAAGTTGTCGCTCGAATTGGGCGAGAGCAGAGAAAACATGAAAGATCAGTTCGCCTGAAGGTGTTGTTGTATCGATGATACCATCACAAATCGAACGAAATCCGATTTCTCGTTCCTTCAGGTCTTCAATCATAGCAACAAGATGACGCAAGGAACGCCTCAGTCGGTCGAGCATCCATACAAGGAGAGTATCTCCACGTCGCAAACTTTCTTGGCAAAATAAAAGCCCCAGTCGATCTGCTTTAGCACCCGAGAGTTTGTCACAGAAGATGTTCTCACGTTTGCCCCCATGTTGTAGTAGAGAATCAATTTGGAGTGAGAGTTCTTGCTCACTCGGGCATAGTCGATCAAACGCTGTTGTTGAAATTCATGGGATAAAATATTGAGTGTCCCTCTTGTAGGTAACAATATTCCTCTACTGATAGAAGAATATTGCAACATGAATTTGTTCCTTAACTGATGTAAAAAGATTCTGGATTTGAAAAAATGTCTAAATGTACCGAGTACTACTCAGGTTGTGCAGCTAACCGTTATCCTCTGGTTACATCTTAAATTGTGCGCAAAACGACAATTCGTGGTGTAACCCAAGAAAACAAATCTAAAATAACTTGAGATTTTTCAATGTATGGAGACGGAATGATTTTAGCGATAATTTGGCCGGTTATATGTGGACTAACTTGGCTTGCGCTAATTGAGTATATTCTAAATCATGGACAAATCGCAGTGAGTCTTCGACTGCGCGGAGCCCATCAAGTATCCGATTTGATATAATTTTGTGCGCAGAGAGAACATTTCAAGTCGGTTCATGAACATGCGCGTGGAGGACTGGGTATGACAACGCTTCGAATCAAGCAAACGACCGAAATCACAGGTGCGTATAGGATCGAACTCACCCTTGAAGGCAATGGCTTGGCTCCGCAAAACGCTTTTGCTTCGTTCTCCTTCGAAATGTCGCCTCAGGATCAGGAAGACTTGCGTTGGTATCTGGAAGATTACCTCCAATTCCCGCACGATCCCGCTCCAGCCATCGCTGCGCGCACCGAGCAACGTATGACTGAGATCGGGATAGAGTTGTTCCAGGCAGTCTTCGATTCCAGCACGCAAGCCACGCGACTGTGGGCTAAGGTCTATGAGCGCGTTAGCGACATGCGAATCGAAATCGTCACGAGTGTGCGAGAAGCGGGGGCCATCCCGTGGGAACTGCTCCGCGATCCACACACTGACGTGGTTCTCGCGTTGAGGGCCGCCGCATTTGTTCGCACTCATCAAGAAGCCGCCTTCACCCCGAAACCGCTCGTCGCTACCTCCGGCCCGATTCGCATCCTGCTGGTGATCTGCCGACCTAAGCAAGGGGACGACGTGCCATTCCGCTCAGTAGCCAGCCGCCTGGTGAAATCTCTCACCGACGACTCCCGGTCAGTATTTCAACTTGATGTGCTCCGGCCACCGACCTACGACCAATTTGCCAAGACGCTGAGGAAGGCCAAGCGTGATGGCCAACCCTACCACGTTGTCCATTTCGACGGGCACGGAATGTACGCCGAGTTTTCCAACGACGATGGTAGCGAGGCCGCGGCGGCGTGGCTGAAGAGTATGATTCCGCTGATACTCTCTGGGCCGCGCGAGGGCTCGCACGGCTACCTGCTGTTCGAGAATCCAATCAGCGATCAGAATCTTCAGTTTGTCGATGGCGACTCGTTGGGCAAGTTGTTGTACGAGACAAACACGCCGGTGCTAGTGTTGAACGCTTGCCGCAGTGCCCATCTGGATGTGGCTAACCAACCCGAACCCGCCGCGTCTTCGGATGAGATGCACGCGCAAATTCGCGCGTTTGGATCGTTGGCGCAGGAAGTGATCGACGCGGGGGTCACGGGCGTGGTGGCCATGCGGTACAACGTCTACGTGGTAACCGCGGCCCAGTTCGTAGCCGACTTGTATGCCGCGCTGGTCCAAGGCAACACATTGGGCGGTGCAGTGACGCTGGGCCGGAAGCAATTACGAGACAATCTCGACCGAACAATCGACTTCGCTGCGCGGCAGCTGCAGGACTGGTGCGTGCCATTGGTCTACGAAGCGATACCCACAGTTTTATTCGATCCAAAGACCGAAAGGCAGCCACTGTCGATCAAAGTCGGAGCCGGAGGATCATTGGAAGCTATGGGTTCGCTTGACCGGACTCTGACGCCCCCCCCTGACGTCGGTTTTTTCGGTCGCGACGAAACGCTGCTGGCGCTCGACCGCGCTTTCGACGTGGAACGAATCGTACTGTTACACGCGTACGCCGGTAGCGGCAAAACCGCGACGGCAGCTGAGTTCGCTCGATGGTACTCGCTGACCGGTGGCGTTGCCGGTCCCGTGCTGTTCACTTCCTTTGAACAACACCGTCCGCTCCCACGCGTACTAGATCGAGTGGGCGAAGTCTTCGGTTCGATACTCGAACAGTCGGGCGTTAATTGGCTGGCTCTGGACGACGGCGTTCGTCGCGACGTGGCGCTGGAAGTTCTGAACCAAATCCCCGTTGTGTGGATCTGGGACAATGTCGAATCAGTCGCCGGTTTTCCTGACGGAACTAAGTCGGAGTGGAGTGACGACGAGCAGAAGAAGCTTGTTGACTTCCTACGGGACGCCGCACAGACTAAGGCAAAATTCTTGTTGACTAGTCGGCGAGAGGAAAGGGAGTGGCTGGGCGACAACCTGCCCTGCCGCGTTCCGATTCCTCCGATGCCTATGTTGGAACGCGTACAATTTACCCAAGCCATTGCCCAGCGACAAAAGCGAAAAATGACTGATGTAGCCGACTGGTGGCCACTCTTGGAGTTCACCGATGGGAACCCTCTGACCATAACCGTTCTGGTCGGACAGGCCCTGCGCGACGGGCTGAAAACTCGCGACCAAATCGAGGCATTTGTGGAAAAACTCCGTAGTGGCGAGGCCGTTTTCAAAGATGACATCGATGAGGGGCGCGACCGCAGTCTCACCGCCTCGCTCAGTTACGGATTCGAGCACGCCTTTGACAAAGGACAGCACCGCGTACTGGCTCTATTGCACTTCTTCCAGGGGTTTGTAGATGTGCGAGTGCTGCATGCGATGGGGCGTTCAGATGCCGATTGGTGTTTACCCACCATGCGGGGCTTACCCCGTGAAGCAGGAATACAGTTGTTAGATCGGGCCGCCGAAGTAGGACTTCTTACGTCATTCGGCGGTGGTTACTATACCATTCACCCAGCCCTGCCGTGGTTCTTCAAGAGACTGTTCGACGAGTACTTCTCCAACTCCGAGAATCTCCAATTACTTGCCAAGCGCGCCTTCGTTGAAGCGATGGGCGACCTGGGGTGCCATTACCATCGACAATACAATAAAGGCATTCGAGACATAATTTCCGTCTTGTTCTACGAAGAAGCTAACTTACGACATGCCTATCGTATGGCTCGTTCAAACGGTTGGTGGGATGCGGTGATTGCCACGATGCAAGGATTACATACGTTGTTCCAATGTGCGGGCCGCAAAGGCGAATGGCGATCTCTCGTAGATGAAGTGTTGCCTGATTTTTTAGATCTAAAAACCGATCAACCTTTGCCAGGGCGAGAAAAACAGTGGCTCACCATAACTAAGTATCGTGCAGATCTCGCCCGCGATGCTCGAAAGTGGAATGAGGCCAACCATTTACTATTACTCATTATCGAATTTCAGCGTGCAGAATTAAAGAATGCCCTTTCAGAGCCAATAGAAGCATTAAGCGAGAAGGAACGCGGCGGAATTGATACTCTTGGAGCGGCATTAACTAGCCTTGGCCAAATGCGACTAAGTCTCGACATACAAGAGTCCCTGGACAATTTCCATGAAGCATTTAAATTAGCCAAAAAAATCAATGATTCCAGCCGCGCCGCAATCTGCGCATTCAACCTCGGAAATGCCTATTCTAGATTCGCATCATCTCGTAATCTTGAACAGGCAGAGAATTGGTTTCAGCACAGCCTACACCTTCGAATCAAGGATGACAATTTGGGAAGAGCAAGATGTCTGCATAGCCTTGGGGTGTTAAAGTTAACACGCTTTCAAATGGCTCTCGCTGATCACTTTCGGGATTCAACAGAACCGGTCGATTTAAGAACTCAACAGTTTCATCGAAATTGGAATGGGGCTTTAAACTACCTAAATCAGGCAATGAAACTGATTCCAAGTGAAGCGGTCGTTGATTTGGCACTGACGCATACGGCCCTTGGTTCCCTCTATACTGAAATTAACGACATTGATAGTGCGCTCCGGCACTATAACTATGCAATTCGCTATCAAGAAGTAACTGGGGATTTCTATGAGGCTGGCGCTATCCGTGCCAACATGGCGATTACGCTTGTCCAATCTGGTCGCCTAATTGATGCGCGGGAATACGCTTTGGCAGCTCTACGGAATTACCATACCTATGGTGACGCCGTGGCGACTGAGGTACAAGAGATGCATAACGTAATTACATATATCGAACAGTTCACCAATCAACAAAGCAAGTAATACTCCAAGTCTGTCGAGTAATTGGCCCTCGCAAACTAAATTCTCGTGAGACGAACAAAAAAACTGGAAATGGTAGTTGGAGCCATTTCCTATACTGCGTGGAACTCAGGGATGATTATGATATTGTCTATGATATCTGGCTTGTAATCTGATATTTTCAACATCCACATACTCAAAGAGTGGTTTTAAAATGCATTTGAGAAAACGTTTGAGAATATCGAACGAGGGCAAGAGAAACGGTACGGTTCAGCGGGTGGCGACGAACAACTCAACCATTGACAACTCTATTTAGGTTTGCCTTAGCTCTGATGTTTGTAACGGTGTCAATGTTTCGTTTTCTCGACCTATCGTTGTCACGGTATATCTGCTCCGTAGTTTTTTCGGAATTCTGAAATACGGATGAGCTGATTCGATGAGGCCATATACGTGTTATCTGGCCTTCTACGGTAACACTCGATCTACAAATTGTATAATTTTGGACACAACCGATAGAACTGCAGGTGCAATCGAGTCCACCGCCTTTGCGGATTCCTTTAGTCCATCTAACGAAATCTTCAGAAATCCGCGGTTCGGTTCGGTTTTGGTGAGTTCTTTTCCAACGGTGTCTGTGCTTGAAACGATGCGTTCCGCGTCATCGTCGGATATCGCTCTAGCAGTTTCAAGAGCGATCGCGAGTTCGTCCACAAGCTGTGCCCATTCCGTGACATAATCAGGTTCCAGAGTATGGGACTGCGTGACAGTCTGCGTGACCTGCCTGAGCTTGGATTTGATATTTACGGGACCAACTACATTCTCGATTGATATGTTGTCTTGAGACATATGAACCTCTTTCGACCGGAACACGTTTAGTTGAATTGATGACGGGTTAAAGCTCGACAGAAAGTCTCGCACGGCATCGTCGAGCGCTGCAGAGTTGAGACGTTCGCAATAGAACTTGATCTGTTCTTCCAAACAGAACCTATGAAGTGGACTAACGAAATCGACACGATTGTCACACCGCTTCACAATGCTGTATTGTATCGCGCGTTTCATACCCGGAAGGAATGCTTGAAATCTGGGCGATTGGTCCTGCAACACACGGCAGACAATTTCCAGTAACTCGCGGTCGCTGAGCACGACATCAAGGTACGAGAATCGCTCCAGCACCCGACCATCATTTACGATCAATTCTAACATACTTGGTGTGTCCACATCGAGCGGCTGAGTAAGTTTGCCACAAGCGACATCGTCGTATACCCACTGACATAGATACTGCAGAATTGCTGGTGCGCAGCCACTCAGAGTAACCAGTGCATCAACGGTGTTTGAAGACAATTCGATGGGAGTTCGGGAAAAACCGTTCGAGACAACTAATGCGGCTTCGTCCGGCTCCAATACATCGAGACGGATCAGATTACTGATGTTGTATGGCGAGGAATAGCCGAGTTCAATTTCAGCTGGATCAGATAAACCAGCTGTGACGACAGCGATTCTCGCGTCTTCAATAACGAGGTGATGGTGAAGCGAACGTAACACTTTCAAGAACTCTGCGTTCGGATGGAATTCATCGAGCAACAGAATGAGTGAGCCGGAATAATGGTCATTCACGATATGAAAGAGGTTCCACAGGAATTCTTGGAACGTCTCTGGCGGTTCCACGGTTGTGTTTGGTGCGCGCCTTTGCACTTCGTAGAGAATTTCGTTTTGGAAGTGCTGAAGCGTTGCGACCAGCGTATGTTCACGGTACATCGAGAAAAGGCTACAATCTAGATAAACAGCTTTATCGGGACCGAAAGCTGACAGTAGCTGATGGAGAAGTGTGGTCTTTCCGATCATTCGGGGGCCGATAATGGAAAACCAGCTACCGGTCTCAATTCCACGCGATACGTACTGAAAAACGGATGACCGTGGAGCGAAGACCGGTGAGTCCGACGGGACGGAGCTGTGAAGGATGAACGGAGACTGTGTATGCCCCATGAGCTGTTACCATGTGTCGGACTTCTGCCACTTAACCTGAACTATTTCATTATAACCCATTAAGGTTAGAGTTAGTGAAATTTTGTTTAACCAGAGAGAAGTTGTCAAGCAAAACTTGAGAAAGCATAAATAAACAAAGAAATCAGTTTGAAGTACTCGAATCAGGTAAAGCGTGATATTACGTGACATTCCACAATACGTATGAATTGATACGACCGAAGATCTTCTAATGCCTCCCGTTCACCGAGCCGCGGCGAACGACCTTGATTTCAGAACCCGCACGGCTCGCGGTTCCGGTGCAACGGATTGTTAGAGGATTTCAGTGTATCGATAAATGTAGGTGCCTCGCAGAGTAACGTTGGTAGAAGTCGTGAATTCGGCGTAATGATTTTGAGTCTGTCGTTTGCTTGTGCAACATGGAGTTGTATGACCGAGGAGCGATGGGGTGCCAACGGTTGCCGGTGAGGATTGAACGGTAATCAGGTGGATGAGTTGAGAGACGGTCGTTCTTACGCCATCTGTTGTATTCTTTACAGGTTGCTTGAAGGTTGATGAGTATGTTCGTGCCACCACGGGCCCGCGGGAAGATGTGGTCGATATCGACGTCGATGTTGCTTGAATAAAGGTCACATGCATCCTTGCAAAGACATCGCCCGTTCTGCAAGAACATGAGTATGTCGAGTAAGTCAGGCGGATAGTACCGCGCTTCGGAAGAGAATGTGTTCGGAAAGTAGTAATACAGCTTAATGGTTCGTTGAGTCTTCAATGCGGCCCAGACGCGATCGAATGCGTCATTTACTAATGGCCTATCATGCGACGCCAGTACAGATTCAACATCAATACGACTGCGCCAGTACTGGCCACTGGCGAGCATGGCAGTCTTGCTACGGATGACGCTGCATTCCAGCGAATCCAGAGTGTCGGAATCGAATTCATGTGGGTCTATATGCAGCACGACGCCAGTAAGCAACTGATGATGTAAGAGAATCATAAGACGTAACCGTTTCAGGAAATACACGGTCTATCAACGGGCATCGAAAGATATGCCTTTGAGAGTCATGAGTAACTGAATCACTGCCGGTTCATCGTCGGCGGGGGCGGTGGGATTCGGGGTGTTGCTTCAGCCATTGGTCCGGCAGCAGTTCTTCCAGACGATCGGCGGCGTGATCGGTTATCCGACTCAGCACATCTCTCAGATAAGCAAACGGTTCTACTTCGTTTGCTTTGCAACTGGCCATCAGACTGTAGTGCACGGCGGCGGCCTCGCCGCCCCGATCACTGCCGACGAATAGATAATTCTTCCGGCCGATAGCACAGGGACGCAAGGTGCGTTCGGCCAGATTGTTGTCAATCGACAGAATGCCCTCGGTACAATACCGCGTAAAACCGGACCAGCGGCTTAACAGATATTGCATCGCGACTGCCACCGGACTTTTCGGTAATAGCACACGCGATGTCTCTGTTAACCAGTCGCGGAACTGTTCCAGAACCGGTAACGCCTTGTCCTGTCGCAACTGTCGGCGGTGTTGCCACCAGCGTTCACAGTCCGCCGGCTGTTGCAGATCGCTGGCTTCCCGTTCAATCGCGTATAACTGCTGGATAAACAATAATGCCCGGTGTGCGGCTTCCGGCTGCACGGTCCGCGCATCGTAAAACTTGCGTCGCGCATGCGCCCAGCACAAGACCTGCTGAATCCTGCCTGACCGGTACAGTTCTTCGTAACCGGCATACGCGTCTGCCTGCAGATAACCGCGAAAGTGTTTTAAAAACGCCTGGGGACCGGCGCGTTCCCGGTTCGGGGTGAAATCATAGACCGAATACGGATGCCCGGCATCGCCGCAGTAAACCCAGAACCGGCCGGTCCGCGTGCGGGAAAGCCGTTGGTCCTGGACGGGAATCGTTGTATCGTCCGTATGCATGACATGCGACTGCAGAACGCGACTTTTCATCAGATCAGTCAGCGGTTGCAGTAATTCCGCAGTTTCCAGTACCCAGCGGCTCATCGTGCTCCGCGAAAGCTGTACGCCATTCCGGCTGAGAATGGATTCATGACGATACAGGGGGAGATGATCTGAGTATTTCCCCACCAGGATCGTCGAGAGCAAGCCGGGGCCGGCGAAGCCTTTGGCAATCGGCCGGGCAGGAGCAGCCGCCAGCACCACATGCTCTTCACACTCCCGGCACGCGTATTTGAAACGTACGTGCTCGATCACTTTCAGGCTGGCAGGAATGAATTCTAACTGTTCGTGGCTGATTTCTCCGATCCGCTGCCGTGTCTGGTCGCAGCAGGGACAGCGTTTTTCCGATTCGGTCAGGTCATGTTCTACCCGTTCCCGAGGTAAATGGTCGGGCAGCTTGTTGCGGCCGCCGCCACGACGACGATGTGCGGAAACCGCAGTAGGAGGCGGTTCATCGTCCTCGGGTTCAGCAACTTCCTCTGCAGCCTCGGGTTCATCAAACAGGCTCATTTGATTGGGGGCGATCTTTTCAGAACGGGCGCCAAACCGTTGTCGCAGCAGCCGCTCAATGAAATGTTTGAGTTGCTCGACTTCCCGCTGTTGCTCGTAACCGTACACCAGAACCATTGTAGGCGCAGGGTTTAGAATCTCGGGTTTCCTCACGTTTCCCATACAGGAGATCCCATGGTCCAAAACAATTCGAGTGAAACCGCCCAAGTCTGGGCAGACCGACTGGAGCGATTCGACCAGGCTGAAATCACCGTCGCGCAGTTCTGCCAAAACGGAAAACGTCTCAAAAGCGTCCTACTATTACTGGCGGCGGAAGGTCCGCGGCCGGCGGAAGATCCGCGGTACCACCAGGAGAGACCATCAACGGCTTCGCGACAGCACGTCTGCCCCTCCTCGACAGACGGGCAGAAAGCCGGCAGGCTTCCTGCCCGTCACGCTTGCAGCGTCCTCACCGGCCACTGTCATGGCCGTCGATCTGCCGGGCGGCATTCGCATTCGATTCGAGATCCCGTCCTGTAGCCAGGAGGCCCGCTCATGATGGGCTTGCCCAGCGGCACGCCCATCTACCTGTGCACCGAGCCGGTCGATTTTCGTAACGGCTTCGACGGTTTAACCGGCATTGTCACCGCGACGCTGGGTCAGAACGTCCTCAACGGTTCTCTATTCCTGTTTGTGAACCGCCGACGCGATCGTATCAAAGCCCTGTGGTGGGAGACCGGCGGACTGACGTTATGGTACCGGCGGCTTGAGCAAGGTACCGTTGAGCTGCCAACGCCCGAAGACGACAAAACCCACGTGACCATCGATTCGGTCGAACTGGCCATGTGGATCGCCGGCGTTTCGCTGAAGTCGTCCAGGCACAGAAGAAAGCGAATGACTGCGGTCTGAGTCGCAGCCTCATCAAAACATCCTTCGGCAAACCGGCCTGGCGAGAATCTATTTCGCGGGCCGGTTTTTGTTGGGATTTGCTTTTTTTATTGATCATCGGGTAGTGCGAAAAGTCCGAATTCTTATAATGCGTCCATCATGGCTGATGAATCACTTCCCCACGACATCCAAGACTGCCATCGCTTGATTGCGATGTTGCAAAGGCAAGTCGATGACGGGCAACAAACGATCAATCAACAAGCGACCCAGCTTTCACTCAAGGACAAGCTGGTCGAAGAACAGGCCCACTCGGTCTTGCAGCTCAAGGACAATCAGGACCAGCTCAATGAGAAAGTCACCGAGCTGAACCTGACGATCGAGAAACTTCTTAAACAACTCTACGGCCGTAAGAGCGAACGGCGAATCGACGGTGCCGGTCAGTTGCTGCTGGACCTGGGCGAGGAAGTCACGCCCGAAGTGGTCAGCGCGCTCGAAGAAGCGATCCGGCAAGCTGAACAAATTGCCCAGGACGCCGCTGAATCGAACCGAAAGTGCCAACCCAGGCGACCGCGACCCGACGACCGTAAATTCCCCGCCCACCTGCCGCGTTATGAGAAACTCGTTGACCTTCCCAAGGAACAACGCGAGGGATTGAAACTGATCGGCTACGATGAAGTCGAAACGCTTGAGTTGATCCGCAGTGAACTACGCGTGCGGGTGACCAGATATGCCAAGTACGCGCACCCAGCGGACAAAACCCAAGGCATCCTCAGTCCTGAGCGGCCGACCGGACTGGTCGAGGGCCATCGTTTCGATCCATCGATCGGTGTAGAAGTCGTGGCGGCGAAATACTTCTATCATCTCCCGTTTTACCGCCAGCAAGACCTGTTCGCCGGCAGTGGCTGGACCCCCAGTCGCAGCACGCTGCAAAACATCGAAGCGGGTGTTGAGTTTGCACTTCGTCCGCTGGCGGCGCACCTGCGCAGCTATCTGAAACAGGATCAAACGATCGGTTGCGACGACACCGGCGTGTTGTTGATTACTCCCGCCGCGATGCCGGATCTGTCCCGGCATCCCCGCGGGCAGCGGATCGGCGAGGTGCTGGAAACCGCGATCGCCGCCGGCAAGCCCAGCATCAACGCAAAGATGTGGGGCTATTACGCCTCGCGTCTTCCGGTGGTGGCGTTTGACTTCACGGTCAGTCGTCACCGGGACGGACCGGATGAAGTGCTCAGAGATTTCGCGGGCAACCTGATCGGAGATTGCTGGTCGGGTTTTCAGAAGATCGAGGTTCGAAGTGGCTCACGGATTACGTTCGCCGCGTGTTGGGCGCATGCGCGTCGTAAGATTGACGAGTGCCGCAGCGCGTTCCCGCTCCAGGTCGCTCAGCTCGAATCGTGGATTCGGATGCTCTACGACGTCGAGGACCAGATCCAGAGGCTCAATGCGTCCCAGCGGCTGGCCCGTCGCCGCCGCCTGTCGCGTCATGTACTGGGTCTGATCGAAGAGTACTTGTCCGGCGAAGAGATGTCGCCGGGTCGTGTTTTACCCAAGAGCAATCTTGGTCAAGCCGCTGCGTACATTCGTCGTCACTGGAAGGCCTTGTCGCGATTTATTGATGACGCCTCGATCCCGATTGACAACAACGATTGCGAACAACTGATGAAACGTGTGGCCACGGGTCGCAAGAATTGGATGTTCAAAGGATCGGTGTTCGCTGGTGATCGAGCGGCGAACCTGATGACGATCGTGGGTACGGCGATTCGTAACGACCTGGACGTAGCTGCTTACCTGCACGACGTGTTGCAGCGTGCCCTTGACGGCGAGACGGACTGGGCCAGGCTGGCACCGCACGCCTGGAGAGTGGACCACCCTGAATCGATTCGAACGTACCGCCAGGACGAGCGTCGCCAATCCGCTGACCGCAAACGCAAGCGTCGAGCCCGACGCCGCCTCAGCAAATAATCAGCCCCAGCGAAATGACTGGTCCTGGTGTACGGTTACGAAACACATGCAGAATACAACAGCCGTCAAGGTGTATTTTGTGGGCCGGTTACCATAAGACGCAGTCGGTCCCATTCGTCCATTTTGTTTCGGACAGACGGTGGGAATGGCAAATAACGGTGATATCTACGCGAGTCGGGTTTCTTGGCAAGTTCTGAGACCTGTCGATGACCGATTAAAGCGTCCCATGCCAGCATCGGCTTCAATTCGAGGCGTGATTCTGGGGCGCCGCGCGCAAGGGCCGTGTCGCATGAGACGTGTAGAGCGCGCAAATCCCAGTGTTCCGCGAGTCCTTGTGCGAACCGGTGCACGAGTGTGTCGTGTGACTGCTGTGAAGCAGCTGTGCGGTATGCTCTCCGAATCATGGTGCGCTCCTTACGGCACGGATTGAACTTCTACCTTAAGAAGATCGCCGAGCGAGACGGCGATTATCGCCAGCATCATCGCCGAGCCTCTAAAATACACTATCACGAGTTCTCTAAACTGCCTGTGAAGCTCCGTGTAGCGTATCTCTAAGGCAGAGGTTTTTGGTACGCTCCCACCCCGTGAATCCTTGATCTCTGTTGTGGTCTTTGGTGCTTGTTGCTCTTACATGAAAACGATACCTCTTGACACCTAACGTTGCAAATCAGCCGCGCGGCTTTTGCGTCGGGTGAATTTGTCATGTTAGGTTGGATTATTTATATCATCCCATTTAAAGATTCGCGGTAAATCTACAGATGCCACGTCATCAGCGGCGATTGACAGGACACTACGTGCGCGTGATATTCCTACATAAACAGCATTTCTATGGTTAACATGTTTACCTCGCATGATGAAAAAAACCGTTTCTGCCTCCAGGCCTTTGAAATCGCTAACAGAGTACAAAGGGATTGTAGATTCAGTCTGCGGATCAGTGAACGGAACGACAACTAAGGCCAACGGTTCAGGAATACCCTCTGCCCAGCTTTCGTTCTGAAAATAGTTGAAAACCTCGCATCCCCAAGTTGCTCCACTTGCGTACCTCTTAAGAGTAAGACGACTGTCTTCAACTGACCACTTAAAGCCAAACTTCCAAGGAACTACTTTATTGATTCTGTTTCGAATAGTATGGTCAACCTTGTAGAATCCAGCAATATTTTTTACAAGATCGATGTCATTTTGAGTCGGTATTAGATCATCGCTTAAATCGTTTAGGCAACTTTCTACCCGTGAACTTCCACCTTGTGGTAGTTTCAGGCCTCTTTGACTTAGAAACCTAGATGCATGACGAAACTGCCACCGCACTTCCTCCTGCCAAGAAGTGCATATTGGTATCTCAACCACCAGTCCTGCCAAAGGGCAGACGTTTGCCGGCTCCACGCCTGACCAAACAACAACAACGTTTTCAACTTGGTACGGTCTACAGTGGAGCCGTACAAGTTTGGTAAGCACTGCTGTTTCCTCACCACTCTGAAATCTGGTTAGAGATACTTGGCCAAGTCCGTGTAGCCTTTTCTCTGGACTAGGAGCACTTGGATCAAAAAACCTCATCAACTCGTAAATTCTTCCTGCATTCCTGCAATTTCTTGAAAGGTCAATATGGGGCTCTTGGACTGGATATCGTCCATGCCTCGGTAGTAGTGATTGATTATTGTCATGAAAGATATAGAGCGTACTTGTTTCACTCGGATGAAGTGCCGCTTCAACTGTTCGCCACCACTCTTCACGAAAATCTTGAGATTCATCAACAATGATAGCATCATAAACGCCTCCTGAATGCACTAATTGATTCGTAAAGAGCCTTAGCTCTTCTGACGTTGGCTCTACATAGTGGCTCCAGCTGTCGCCATTGAGATTCTGCCCTTCTGTGTCCTTCGACATTACCCATCCGCAGAAATCACGGACATCAACACCACCGGAAGGAAGCAAGGTAGTTACAAACTCTGCAAGCAGCGGGTTATGGCAAAGAAATAGAACCCGAATTCCTGCAGCGGCGAGTTTAGCAGACTTTTCAATTGCCACTAGCGTTTTCCCTGATCCAGCTGAGCCTGAGATTCTAACTTTTCTGAGATAGCGGAGCTGCCGAATTGTCCGGTACTGCTCAGCAGTCAACTCCTTTACCTCTAGCTCGATCCTTTTGAAATGGTCTACAATGGTTTTAGAAAAACGTGTTGGATCAATGTGGAGCGGTCGCAACTCTGCAATGCGGTCGACAAGCATACGACCTAAATTTTCAAGTTCTTGATCTTTGTCTAATATAAAGCCTTGCAAAGGGCGAAGCCCATAAGGAATGCTTTCGCTATCCGGTTCAACTCCTGCTGCAAAAACAGGCACTACGATGCAACTCTCTGATTCTTTTTTCATTCGATCAAGCGCACGCAGAATCTCGTCGCGTTCAAAGAACGCCTTGTTAGAATTCTCAGTAACAATGACCAAGACTACAATAGAAGAGTTCACAGCTTTTTGGAGTTCTAAATCCCATGAATTACCAATACGGAGCTGATCAATGTCAATGAACACATTCAGGAATGGACGAAGGCTATCGGCAATCCGCTTTGCAAGCAGCCGGTCCGATGACGGATAAGCGATAAAGATGTCCCACGTTGGAGCTGCGGGAGTGACTCCAACGTGCTCATTCTTATAGTTTAGTCCCAAAGCATCCTCCAACTAACTATTGTCATCTGCCCCCGTGTTCGCGTTCAAATGCGGCAATCTGTCTTTGCCGTTGCTCCTCTAAGGCATCGTAGCAAAGCATACCAAGGAATTGAGCCATGCTGTCGAAACGGTAGCCGCCATCGTAGTTGTCCAGCGGACCACGGTAATTGCCCTGCCAAAACGCAGTGTTTTTCTGTGGCTCATTGCCGTCGTTTGCTGCATTTGTGATGTAGGTCAATTCGCCCTTTTGTGGTTCAGTTGTCAGCAGTGCCAGTGCTATCCCGCGACCCTGCGCTGTTTTGACTGCGCCGTCTTGAAATCCAACGGTCGTAACCATGATGCCCTTGTGGGCACCGATGTCGTCAAGTTTTGAGTGAAACGCTTCCACATCATCGACGGGCACGCGGTGGGAATAGCATTTGCATTCCACGAGAAATAATACATTCGCGCCTTCAGCAATGGTATAGTTGAACGACACATCAACTTTGATGTCGCGTTGCGATAGCCGACCTGTGTACGTCTTTTGCCTGTGAACTTCGACGCCGTAATCGACCAGCGAGTCGATTACGCGGTGGGTGAACCGTTCATAGTTGTCGGAAGCTTCAGTCATGTCGACATCGGCAGATAACTTGAATTAGACTGAATTATTTCGGTATGACCCATTAAGGGCAGTGTTAGTGAATTTTTGTTTAACGGAAATGAATTGTCAAGAGAAAATTGGGGGAGTTGTTTTGATCGAAGGAATTAGGTTGAATAACTCGAATCGGGAAAAGCGAAATTCTGAACAACGCTCTCAAGCCACTTCGATTGCATCAACTTTGGCAGCTTGAAGGATGATGTGAACTTGCTTTGGTAAATCGACCGATGAGTCCAACCCGGCCGACAGATGTTTCTTACAAATCGTTTATTAAATCGTGCATGGTGAAGCCAGTTCAGACAGAATTATCATCGTCGTATCTGAATCCGCGAATTCGTATGGCTTCCACGCACACCTATGGAATCCGCTTTTTCGGTCGTTTGTTGGCCTCATATTAATTTCGCACTCTGACACCAGTTGGTGTCCAGACTTGGTTCGTGGGGGCACCCATGACTACGCCGTGTCAAGCCTCCGTTTTATTGTATTTCTAATTTTGAATTTACGCGAAAATAGGCACCCATTCGCGCCGTCCGGCAAAACGCCGTCGCGCAGATTACAATTCAATCAGTGAGCCGCCCATTCAGGTCAACGGTGCAGAGCTTCTCTCACCAGCCCCCACGGCGGGCCGAACTCACTGTATTCGCGTAAATTGTTTTTCTCTCTTTGTTATGCTGGCAGCGCTGAGTGTTCAATCTGCCATCGGAATAATCGTTTCCAGGAAATTTCTGCAAGTTTACGAGCTACAGCAACCCGGGCTTTCTTGGCTCCAGACCGCTTACGAATTCGGGTGTAAAACCTTTTCAAGGGAACATCGCGTTTGACCGCGTGAATCGCGACTTCGGTCAGTACCCAACGTAACCAGGGTGGTCCTTGTCTGGTAATGGAGCCGTAATAACAGTGCCCCCCCAGACTGGTTCACTTTTGATGTCAATCCTGCATAAGCACCAACCTGTTTCGCAGAGCGAAATCGTTCAATCTCTCCCAGTTCAGCAACAATCACCAAAGCGGAATACAGTCCGATTCCGTGAATATCGAGTAATGCTTCCACCTGGGGAAAAGACTCCCGTAGTTCTTCCAGTTGTTGATCGATCGCATTGATTTGCTCTGTAAAGTGATTAAGTCGCGTGATCAGTTCATCACGGATCAGATCGTCAATGGGCGAAAAAGATTGATCCCGGAACCACTTGATCCCTCGAGGGCCAAAAGGGATGCGATAGGGGGCATCCCGATTATGACGTGCCAACAATGACCGTAAACCAATCTTAACCTGGGCTCCGTCACGGGCCAGACGAGCGCGGTGGCGTGTGATCTCTCTCAGTTGCTGAAAATCATCTGGGGGAATGTAAGAGAGCGGAATCTGGTTGATGCGTAACAGGTTCGCCAGGAGCTGGCAGTCCAAACGATCTGTTTTGGCGCGCCGTTGAATCATCAAGCGTAATTTCGCTGGATGGGCCAACAGAATGGTTCCTTCCTCAGAGAGTAACTTATATAACCAACGATAGGTTGCTGTAGACTCGACAACAGCTCGGAATGGTTTGAGTGGTTCCAGAAAATTGAGAATGGCTTTTGTGTTCCGACACTCGATTGTCACAGGAGAGACAACTTCTCCAGAATCATTGACCGCAGACATGACAACCGTTCTCCGATGAAGATCGATACCAATATGCCACATGGTTTTGCCTCCTTAATAGAGTGTTCAGGTCAGGAATAACTGGAACACTCATTTTAGCGTTTCAGGGAGGAGGCTTGACACGGCGGTCATAGTATCACGTCAATTCGCCCTGTCCCATCTCGTAAAATACGCTTCTTTCCATTAATGGAACTCACTGGATAGAACATAGATTCTACGGATTTGAAGGATCCTTGTCCTTTCCTAGGTTTCTTCGTAAAATCTGAAAACACTAAGGGTGTTCCTGCTAACAACGTAAGTGCTTATCTTCCGCTGATTTTCGGTTTTTGGAGCCAATTTATCACTTTTGCCCTACGGAACTAGAGGGTAGCAGATACTTCATACCCAAAGTGGTAAATGTATCAAACTAACATCTAGACATAGATGCCCGATATTAAACTGGCTGAGCTACGCTGCTGCTTCTTCGCTTTTGATTATAACATTGAAGACAATTACCGTCTCATGAAGTGGCTTCAGGAATATTTCCAACGCAAGAAGCTCGGAATTCGACTTTTGGCGCCTGTCGAGAGGATGGAGGATCTGAATATCCTTAAAGATCTTCACCGTCAACTGAGTATAGCCCATTTTGGGATCGCTGAGATTTCAAATAACAATCTAAATGTGATCTACGAATCTGGACTCTTGTATGGCATGCGCAAACCTCTGACTTCTCATCCGCCGTGAAGACAGCCAGGAGAAGGTACCCTTAGACATCTTTAGCGACTACCACTTGAAGTACGCCGTCAACCGACGTGGTGCAGAAGTCAAGTTCTCCTGGCTGGAGGAAGAGATGGACAAGGCTATGCAGGCAGTATTCCGGATGCTGCCGGAACTCGAAAATGTCGCGACGTGGGAACCGCAGAAATAATGATCTCAACAGGTGAGAATGATGAATCTTTCGGCAGAAATCCAAGCGATGATCGGCAAGCTTCGAACGCAGGTTCCAGATTTGGCGGGCGCATCTGATGAACAGATTCTGATGATGATTCGACGGGCTCAGTTGAAAGTGGCAACGAATCTTTCGGCACAGGATTTGGACAAGATGTCAGCGGAAGAGTGTGGCGTGATGGGGGCACAACACTTGGAATCTGGTAATTGGGACGAAGCTGAACGGTGCTTATTAGTGGCGCTTGAGAAAGCCGAACGAGGTGGTGATTTGGAGAGTCAGTGCAAGGCTGTTGGATGCTTGGGACGGCTAGCGGGACACCGAGGAGATTTCCAGGAGGCTATGATGCTGTTGCAGAGGGCACTCGACTTGGCAGAACAGATAGGCGACCGGGGGTTGCAAAGCGACAATTACAACGAGATCGGTGAGGTCTATCGCATGCAGGGCCAATACCAGCAAGCAGCACAACGATATAAACAGTCAATTCAAATTGCCGAAGAAACAGGTGATGAGCTGAAGTTGGCTGCTGCATATGGCAACCTAGGCAACATTTGCGTGAGTCAAGGTGATTTTCAAATGGCAATTGAAGCATATGAAAAGAGTCTCCAAATCTCCAAACGTTTGGGCATCGAAACCTTCAACGTGAATGCATACAACGCATTGGGAAACTTATATCGGCAGGAATCACACTATGAACTCGCAATCGAAATGCTTCTGAAGGGCTTGACTATTAGTAATCATATTGGCAATCATCAAACTACTGCCATAGCTTATGAAACCCTTGGCTGCGTGTACGTCGAAATGGAACAATTCGATGAAGCGATTCGAATGTTTGAGACGTGCCTTCCGATTCTTCAGAGTATAGGAGACGAACCTCGAATAATGACGGTTTATCTCAATTTGGCCATTACACATCAGAAAATGGGCAATCGTGTGCAAGCACTGGAATGTTACAAAAGAGCGTTTATCCTCATCGAGCGCACTGATAACCAACACGTTGCAGCCAGTAGCTACTTGAATCTGGCCATTCTCTACCGAGAATCTGGCGATCGTGAGAAGGCTCGGCAACACTTGGAAAAGGCTAAGGCCCTCTTTGAGATGCTCGGTCTATCGCACGAGGCACAAAAGGCTGCGAGGGAGTTGCAGACGCTCTGAAGTTGATCACACGAGTCGCAAGGAAGCCAAAGCCTCCGTAGGTGAAAGTATGAACCTATTGCCAGAAATCCAAGCGATGATCAGCAAGCTCCGAATGCAGCTCCCAGATTTGGCGGGCGCATCAGATGAACAGATTCTGATGATGATTCAGCGGGCTCAGTTGAAAGTGGCAACGAATCTTTCGGCACAGGATTTGGACAAGATGTCAGCGGAAGAGTGTGGCGTGATGGGGGCACAACACTTGGAATCTGGTAATTGGGACGAAGCTAAACGGTGCTTTGTAGCAGTGTTTGAGTGAGGTGCCTCCGTGAATGACACCAGTACAAGACTTGGTATTTGGGTGGTTTCAGAGGCTGTTCTGTCGAAAAGGGAGTGCATATTTGCAACGCTTCTCGAAATGTTGTGGTTTACTATGCATCGGATGACTTAGCCCTAAGAGCCAGTAAAGGTGCCAATCTCAAAAACAAAATCGCTTCCCGAAGATTGGGGCATAGCGGGCCTGAAAACCTTACACGTATACCCAAGAATGTCTATAGCGTTGATTGTGATGATGTTAATACGCAGTACGACTACCCCAAAGGGCATACATACTTTCGGTCAGGAACTCTAAAGGGGTAACCAGGTGTAGTCTTCAAACACATCTTTGAAGTCCTATTAACTGGGCGTGTCCCAGAGAAAACTGGTTTGATCAATACCAGCATACTTGAACCAGCCCGTGTTACACCCAAAAAAGCAACAAGAAAAAAACGAACAAAGACTAATAAGTAAGACGGCATAAGGTTAAGTCTTCGATTTCGGTTAGACCATACCCTTACCACAAGTTTAATGTGCCGTATATTACTGCCAGCAGATAACTCCGTGAGCAACGCCACAATTTGCTTATGCATCAACATTATTCGAACTGGTGCGCGCTACCACGATCATGGCTTGTCCCGCATAGGCACGTGTTGTCGTTGGTCCGATTTCGTCAAATCCTGCTTCTTTGAGAAGGGAAGTCACATCAGAGACATCCCAACGATAGAGGTTCGGTGCAAGGCGACGTTCGTTGATTCTTTTGACTTTCTCGTAATGTTGTTGCAAATGCTTGAACTGATTTTTACCTGTTAGGTCCGCACGAATACGACCAAATAGCTGATTCAGATTCGTGTCCTTTTTCGGACCACTGATCCGAATTTCGCCTCCTGGCTTCAAGACACGTGCGCATTCACTTAGTAGTCCAACTGGATCCTCAAGCAGATACAGCGTATTGTTCGCAATGACGACATCAAAAAAGTCTGCGTCCAAGCCCTCCAGCTTGGTCGCATGTTCACGTACGGTGACGACGCCCGGTCCACTTGTGTCACTGCGCAACACCTTGTCGCCTATTCGTTTAAGCTTCCTGCGCATTAGATCGAACATGAGACGGTTATTTTCGATCGCAACGATCGTTCGGCCATCATCTGGCTTTGCAAGCATCTCAGTCAGGTTCCCAGTACCTGCGCCAAGATCAAGAACCTTTGCTCCTGCGGCAATTGGCTTAAGATGAAAATCGTCAATCTTGTCCTCACCAATCATCAATCGAAGCAGTTTTGGATAAGTGTCACTAGCGGTTAGAACTGCATCGTAGGATAGTGCATAATCAGACCACAACAAATCCATTTGTACCAAGTCAAAACATCTTTCCAGATATAGGAGCCTGTTTGTCTCATCGGCGAACTCAACATCCAGCACAACAATCCAGCCATCGTATTGCCCCTCTGTTGAAGTCGGAATGTGGTACGCATGTTTCTTAACCCGCAACAAACCGAAAGACTCACTCGTATACAAAATGTCTTCGCAGTCGTATGGTGGCAGTGAGGGCATGGAAAATAGTGCTTCACCATGATCGATGACTTCTTTCCAGTTGTCAAGTCGATACACCCACTCAAGAATTGGTGTCCCACGGTGCCCCTCCATCGAGTTGTCGAAGGCTAGTGCAAACGCGTTGTTCCAGTCGACAATTTCACATTCCTCATTGATTACATATGTGGGAACAGTTGGGTCAGTACTTGGAATCGCTGAGTAGTCTGGGAGTTCCACGAGCCGTGACTCAGTCTTCGGAACAGATTTTGAGGCACCATAGGATCTTCGCTTCTCAAGATCAGGAGGAGGTGCCTTTACACGTATTTTGGGAATTCCCTTCAATGGAATCGGTGACTTATTCACCTTCATCGGAGTAATCACGACTTTTCCAGCAATTAAATTAATTAACCACTTTGCAGGTCCAACGACCAACAATACCGAGCCAACAATAGCCATCACAGCACAAATAATCATTGGGCCAACACTTCTGTCCGACCCAAAATAAAAAATGGTCGAAAGTACGATGAGTGTCCCAGAGGCAATGTACTTTGTGATTATTTCGAACTTGTTGTCGGCAGCCTTTTGAACATTGTCGCTCGTCTGGTCAGTGCTATCGTCGGACATTGCTCGCTTTCTTGGTTTCTGATTTTTTAAACTTTATCTTTTGCTCCATCGCGATCGCCTCCACATCGGGCAGATCAAAAAATCCACTCGTTTTGGGCCAATCGAGTGTTTCAAAAAACGAACGTCGGTAGAACTGTTCGTGCTTGGCTTGACAGGCAAGGAACAAGACTTCAATACGTTTATGTCTCGCAGCTGATACTACGGAGTCGAGTAGAGTCTCGCCAATACCGATATTACGCGTTTGAGATTTAACAATCAGTCTGCTCACCTCCGCCTTGGAATCTTTTGAGATACTGTGATAGTATTCATCGAATTCCTCAAATCGCCTCAGATTGATGAATGGATGTTTGAATTTATGTGGATTCAACATGCGCATACTTACCTGCTGACGACTTTCATCATCAAGTTCCTCTACTATATTGTTTAAAGTTTCTTTAGTTCCTGCCTGTCCGTGAAGACGAACAAGCCTCACACATCCAACTAAATGATTATCGAGAAATGCTCCAAAGGGCAGTGCATGGATATCGACGTAGTCGAGTTCCCATGGTGGGGCATAGTCTGATGCAATGTAACCCATCTCGCGCCATACTTCATGACGTAATGAAAAATAATCAACGAATTCACTTGCCCCCTCTAGCACCTTGATCGATAGACCACGATTGCTCAGACGTGTGTGAATAATTGACTTTCTGATGAACAGGGCTGGATTTTCTGCATTCACGAAAACCGGTGTGTGTAGAAACGTCGAAGTGGGTGCTGATAGGCGGTTTGGCTTGCCTTTAAGGTTTATTACTCCAAACGGTCCGAACTTGCAATTTGTCTCAAGTCGTTTTCGCTGTTTCGAGAAAACTGATTCATCGACAAGTATCGCGTATCCGTTCTGAGCATCACTGACGAAGGCGAAAGCGGCATCAACTTCAGTAAATTGTTGGACTTCAACATTCGCTATGTCAAGTAAATTGGCGTCTAAAGCGTCGGGAGCTGACATGCCAAATGAGGGTCGAGTAGTTCGTTCTGGATCACATGCGCGACGTATATCGGCAACGAAACGCTGAACATTCTCGATTGTTACGATTGCAATTCGAATAGATTTCATTAGAAACTGGCCCATTGCGTTGAATTGGAGCAACCCACAGAGGTTAGAGTGAACATAAGGCTACTTTTACTAGAGTATACATTCTTGGGTGTCAATTCCACTCCAAAGTTCTTGGACTATCTAGTTTTCTTTCACTGGAAGGTCAAACTCAACACATCTTTGCTATCATCACCTCACTTACTGCTTCAACGCGTTGCGATAGAGTGGATAAAGCAACAAACATTCTGTAAATTTCCGGGGCCTTCGGTCTCTGTGATCAGCATTAAATTGTCAGGTATCTCATGCCGGTTTCCCAGTCGTCGCTGAGTTCCACCAGGACCGCGGTCACCAGCCTCAGCAACGACTCCTCATTGGGAAACAGTCCCGCTACGCGGGTACGCCGTTTTAATTCCTTATTCTGCCGTTCCAGCATGTTTGTGGTTCGCATCCGCTTGCGATGACCGGCAGGGATGGTGAATACGGTCAGTCCTTCCGGGATGTTTTCTTCCGCCCAACTCGCCAGTTTCGGAGCTGTTTTTTCATGAGTGGAAACGAACCGTTTCAGTTCATTCAGCGCATCATCCAGGTCTCTGGCATTAAAGATATTGCGTAATTCTTCGCTCACCTGTTTGCGCAAATGAACCTTGGGAACGTATTGCATCGCGTTTTGCATCAAATGGAACTGGCAACGCTGCCAGGGCGTTCCAGCAAGCATGTTCTGTCGTGCCGCTTTCAGGCCTTCGTGTGCATCACTGACGATCAGCTTCACGCCATGCAGGCCGCGCTGGTTGAGTGAACCCAGGAATTCACGCCAATGGACTTCGGCTTCGGAGAGCGACACAGACACTCCGAGCACGCTCCGGTGACCGCTGGCCAGGACGCCGATCGCAATCAGCACGGCACAGTCCCGCACGCTGCCCTCCACGCGAACTTTTTCATAGCGGGCGTCGAGGATCAGGTATTCCACCTGCCCCAGCGGTCGATTACGCCACGTTTCCAGCTCTTCGTCGAGCAGTTTCGCTGCCCGACTGACCTGTGTACTGGTGACATCAAAGCCACAGAGTTCGGTGGTGATTTTGGCGACCTTACGGGTAGAGACGCCTTGAACATACATTTCAGCGATTGCCAGCTTCAGTGCGCGTTCACTCCGTTCGCCGCGTTCCAGTGCAGAGGGATAAAAGTCGCCGTCGCGTGTCTGGGGCACCTGCAGTTCCAGCTTTCCGAAGGCGACTTTGAAATGATTTCGGCTTGAAACCGTTGGCATAAGAACGGCGCGTTACGCTGCGTTGATACGGTTCGGCACCGAGGTATTCGGGAACGTTCCAGCTTCATCCGCTTCGTTGAACAGGATCTGGAGTGCTTGCGACATTTCATCGAATCCATGATCGGCCAGGAGCTGGACAGCGTCGAGAATGTTGTTAGATTGTTGTTGGTGGGCCATGGTTGGAGTTCCTTTTCTGTTGTGGAAAACATTAAAAAGAAACCGATCTGGCCCACCCTTTCAAGGGCTCGCCGGAGTGGTGCTTGTTATTTTCGCTACGCTCAAATAACAAGCACCACTCCGCCACACAGATAATTTACAGAAGAGATGTTACAGTAACTTGCAGCAATGTCATCACACGGGAACAGGCCAGTCGAATCAGTAATCAGGCACGGGAAATTGGTGTTCCCGTCGGTGTGATGTTTGACAACGACACAGAGGGTGAGAATGGAGCACGGGCTTCGATTCCCCTACTCGCAGAATTTGGCCCTGTTCAATATACGTGGTCGCCATTGATGTTTGATGGAGAATTTAAAAATCGGCAGCCGGAATCAATGACATTCAGCGATCTTAAAACCATTCTAAATATATGAAAATCATTAAGTAGTTCTGATTAAATAAGATAAATTCGTTTCGAATATCGTTTCACGATTTTTCTATATTAGTTTTAAGGGAATGATTCAACTTTCGAATATAAAAGTAGGATTGGGTATCCAAGTACTTTTAAATCCATGGAGGTTTCAATGTCTCTTCCTATTTGCTCTATTGATCCCGCTCATGCTACAAGTCTCTCATCTTGTCTACAAACTGATGAAGTAGGAGTTAATCCTACATTCAGGGCAGCCGTCGACCTCACCTATTATCTATTACAAGATAACGTACCTTTTTATATTAATGCGGGTGCTTCCACTAAGTCCGATTTATATGGGGAGTGCTATGGTACGCTTATAAAAAAGCTTGACGAAAGTAATAAATTGAGGCAGATAAGCCTCTCTATCTCGGAACGAGATAAAGTTAATGAAAAAGCAAATTCTCAAATAAATGAAAGCTTAGAAGATCAAACATACCTCAAACTCTTTACTACAGCTTTCGATAATGCATCTTGGAAAGAATGGCAAATCCTAGAGAAAAGATTCGTAATGAAAAACCACTCTATTGCTACGGGGAGTTTGTTCAGAATCGAAAAATGCAATGAACTTTCCCGTGTCGTCAATATTAGTCAAAAAGACCTAGAAGGTATCCATGAACAAACTAAACCAGAAAAAATAAACGAAACATTGTCCCGCCCTGACAATGATGATTTAGTTGTTCAAGTAACTAGATGCTATCAAGCTGATTTCCTTTTTAGGTCCGTATTTCATTACGAAGCCGCTCTTAAAAACAATGCCCATCCCTTTCTTCATCCTTTGCGTAGGGTAGATGGTTTTTTGCCCGCAGGTGATAAAGTTTTTGAAATCAAAAAACCAACTTTGTCCTCTTTACATTTTTGTCTTCTAATTTTGATTTTGGCGCGAATGGAGAGCAGCCCACAAGATAAAGCAAACCGTTATTTCCAGTTGATTAAGGACTCCCAGAAACCACCAAAAGCATCATCAGAAATCAAAAATATAATTGGTGAAGGATCGATCATTAAATATTTAAATAAGGAAAACATTGATGATGATATTTTCGGTAATGTATATGACGCTGCCAAGGCATGTGGTTTTACTCCCCGATCGAAACGAGAGGACCAGCAACTGAATCTGGCGTATGAATGGACTAGTTCGTTCGGAACTGCTGCTATTATCTGGGGAATCGAAACTGCTTTAGATTTACCAGTGGGAATAGCCATTGAAGCAATCATACCACTAACAGCCGGTTTGTACGGCGGTTTGTAACCGTACACCAGGACCAGTCATTTCGCTGGGGCTGATTATTTGCTGAGGCGGCGTCGGGCTCGACGCTTGCGTTTG